>JAHHJQ010000271.1 GCA_018680005.1 Bacteroidia bacterium
ATAATCATCTTACTCCCACTCGATTGTCGCAGGAGGTTTTGTACTGATGTCATAAACGACTCGATTAATTCCTTTTACATTATTGATGATTTCACTTGATACCTTGGCTAAAAAGTCATGTGGTAACCGACTCCATTCTGCTGTCATTCCGTCAGAAGAATTGACCGCACGGATAACGACTGTCCATTCATAAGTCCTCTCATCCCCCATCACTCCAACAGATTTGACCGGAAGTAGAACGGTTACCGCTTGCCAGACCTTGTCATAAAGGTCAAATTTTCTAAGATTATTGATATAAATGTCATCTGCTTCTTGAAGTAGACTCACTTTTTCTTCAGTCACATCGCCCAAGATCCTGATACCTAGCCCCGGACCTGGAAATGGATGTCTGTCAATGATGAAATCCGGTAACCCCAAAGCTCTTCCTACGGTTCTGACTTCATCCTTAAAAAGCATATTCAGCGGCTCTACCACTTTTAGATGCATTTTTTCCGGAAGCCCACCTACATTATGGTGTGATTTGATGGTCACCGATGGGCCAACTACAGAAACAGATTCTATAACATCAGGATAAATTGTACCCTGGCCTAGCCATTTGACCTCAGGTAGTTCTTTAGCAAAATGGTCAAAAATATCTATAAACTTACCACCAATAATTTTTCTTTTCCGTTCCGGATCAGAGACTCCTTTGAGATTTTCATAAAACTCCCGTTTGGCATCTATCCCAGTGACATTCAAGCCAATACGATGATATGTATCAAGTACATCCTGATACTCGTTCTTCCTAAGTAATCCATTATCCACAAAGCAACAGTGCAGTCGATCTCCAATCGCTCTTTGTATTAGTGTAGCTGCTACGGAAGAATCAACACCACCTGATATCGCCATAAGAACTTCGTCATCTCCTACTTTATTCCTGATCGACTCAATGGATTCGTTGACAAAAGACTCCGGTGTCCAGGTTGGAGAACATCCAGCAATGTTGACCAAAAAATTTCGCAAAATATGGGCACCATCCAGCGAATGGGTTACCTCAGGATGAAATTGAATGCAATATATAGGTTGTGCTAACTGGCCATTCGATCTAAAAGCAGCCACGGGAATATCTTCGGTCGAGGCGACCACTTCAAAGTGGTCCGGTACCTGCAGCACAGAGTCACTATGGGACATCCAAATTTGAGATCCTGTGCCGACTCCATCAAAGAGCGCATCGTCTTCAATTACCAATTCGAGTGCAGCTTTCCCGTATTCACGCTTTTTAGATTGATGAACAACGCCCCCCAATTTACTTGCGATCAATTGTGCTCCATAGCATACTGCCAGCACCGGGTATTTACCCTTTACCTGTTCCAGATTGAAGTCGAGGGCATTTTCGTCTCTTACAGAGAAGGGGCTTCCGGAGAGGATTACCGCCTTTACCGTATCATCTAATACTTCAGTCTTGTTAAAAGGAACTATTTCACAAAATACATTCTGTTCACGTACACGTCTGGCAATCAGTTGAGTGTATTGAGAACCAAAATCAAAAATGATAACCTTTTCGTTCATTCAATTGTGTTTGTGCTGAGACCGATAGTCTCCCTGGAAAGCGTTCAAAGATAGCAGAATATATCAGGTATTTAATTGGCAGACATACTAAAATATTGCACCTTTACCAAAATCAATAGCCTACTTCGGTCTATCCAAATTTTAAGAACCAAATTGTAAGTCTCATGCAAAGTCAGGCAACGCTTTCAACATCAGAACTCATAGAGCTAGAGCATCAGTACGGTGCACACAATTATCATCCTGTTCCCGTTGTCTTATCCAAAGGCGAAGGTGTATTTCTTTGGGATGTTGAAGGCAAAAAATACTATGATTTTCTTTCAGCATATTCTGCAGTAAATCAGGGACATTGTCACCCAAGAATTATAGAGGCCCTCAAGAACCAGGCATCCAACCTGACATTGACATCCCGGGCTTTCCACAACGATGTATTGGGACCATATGAAAAGTTCATAACCGAATACTTTGGTTTTGATCGAGTACTTCCGATGAATACAGGTGTTGAAGCATGCGAAACTGCTGTGAAACTCTGTCGCAAGTGGTCTTATGAAGTAAAAGGAGTCACTGTAAACCAAGCCAAAATAATTTTTGTCTTTGGCAATTTCTGGGGAAGAACCTTAGCTGCCATTTCGGCCAGTACTGATCCGACAAGCTCCAGAGGATTTGGCCCTTACATGCCTGGTTATGTCTTGATTCCTTATAATGATATTGACGCGTTGAAAGAAGCTTTGAAAGATGAAACGGTTGGTGGTTTCATGGTTGAGCCCATTCAAGGTGAAGCGGGTGTTGTAGTTCCTGATGATGACTATCTGAAATCAGCCTACGAACTTTGCAAAGAAGCCAATGTCTTATTCATTGCTGATGAGGTTCAGACAGGCATAGCGAGAACCGGTAAAATGATCTGTTGTGAACATCATGGATTCAAACCGGATATCCTGATATTAGGAAAAGCTTTATCCGGAGGTGTACTTCCGGCATCTGCCGTGTTGACAAGCGATGAAATCATGCTGACTATCAAAGTTGGCGAACATGGATCTACATTTGGCGGCAATCCACTTTCGAGCGCTGTGGCCATGGAAGCCTTGAAAGTTGTTAAGGATGAAAATCTGTGTGAAAACGCGGAGGTTTTAGGTGGCATATTCCGGGATCGAATGAGTAACCTGGTTGACAAATGTGATCTAGTCACTATAGTAAGAGGCAAAGGTTTGCTCAATGCTATCGTTATCAATGATACTGAGGATAGCAGCACCGCCAGAGATATTTGTCTCGCGCTCAAGGACAAGGGATTGCTTGCAAAACCCACGCATGGTAATATTATTCGATTTGCACCTCCTCTGGTGATCACAGAAGATCAATTGCACGAATGCTGTGATATCATAGAAAGCACGGTTCTTGAATTCGAAGCAAAAATGTAGCAGTGCATCTTTGGTTTCTTAATTGCTTTTTAAAAGAGATATTGAGTCGAAAACACAATAAGCAAAGCATTGGTGTCATTATACCAGCATTATATTGCCCGAACGCATAAGTTAAATTTTTAATAAACGTTACCTTCGCCATATAGATCGAATTCTACACCTCAGTTAAGTTTGAATCCTAACCATATCAAGCGTTAGTTATGGCGAAATACCTGTATACACTGATACTTCTACCAAGCTTTCTATTTATAAGTTTTGGTCAACAAACTACAGTCTTCACCGAAGCCCAGGCTCTTTTCAAAAAGGGTCAGGAACTCTATGACAAAAATCTCTGTGGTCCAGCTCAAGTTGCATTTAAAGAAACTTTGGAACAGATAAAACTGGCCAACGAGCCGGAATTTGATATGTTGCGGATGAATGCAGAATTGCTAGCGGCTAAATGTGCTGTCAAGCTGAATCAAATCGATGGAGAAAAACTGATCCTGGATTTCATTAGACGATATTATCCTGATCCTTCGACTGTGGATGCCCTGATAGAAATTGGCAATTTCTACTTTGATCAAAAAAAATACCCTGAGGCCATTGAATATTATGCCAGGTTACTTCCAAGCGATCTGGGCACTCAGGAACTCTCAGAGGTTAAATTCAAACTGGGGTATTCTTATTTCGTAAGGAAGAAATTTGATCAGGCATTGATCAATTTTAAACAGATCAAGGAAATTCAAAACGAATATTATTACCCAACAAATTATTACTACGGGATGATTACTTTCTTCAAAGGTAATTATTCAGAAACGATCAACACTTTTCGAAAAGTTGAAAGGAGTCCTGTTTATCGGCCTTATGTCCCTTACTACATTGCACAAATTTATCTCGCACAGAAGGAATATGATAAGCTAATCCAGTATGCAAAGCCAAAATTAGAGATTACGGATCTGAAAAAAAGAGATGATCTCCACAGGATTTTGGGTCAGGCCTATTTTGAAACGGGCGACTATGAACAATCACTTGTCCATCTGGAAGCATTTGCAGAAAAATCCAGAAGAATGCGGAAAGAAGACTTTTACCAACTGGGCTATGTCTATTACCAAACTGGAAACTATACCAAAGCAATTGACAATTTTGATCAACTGATTAATCTTAAAGATGGTATTGGACAGAGCGCCATGTATTATCTGGGTGATTGTTATATCCGGACCGGAGACAAGAGCAAGGCGAGAGTCGCTTTTGGGAATGCAAGCAAGACTAATTTCAATACAGATATCGCTGCTGAATCCAACTATAACTTTGCGAAGCTCTCCTATGAATTAGGATATGACAAAGATGCCATTGATGCGATTGTCAAAATCCCGAAGTCATCACCAAACTATGACGAAGGACAAACGATCATGAGCTATATCTTTTTGAATACACGTGATTACGCCAAGGCAATTAAAATCCTGGAGGACATTCCCAATC
>JAHHJQ010000276.1 GCA_018680005.1 Bacteroidia bacterium
ATTCACAATAGAATCAGGCTGTTGGTTTTTTATGTCAGGAGCGTGCTTAGTAATTATAGAAACCTTTTCCTGTTTTACGACCAAGGTTACCAGAAGTTACCATATTGACAAGCAAGGGACAAGGTGCATATTTTGGATTCCCAAATCCATCATGCAAAACTCTCAGAATGGCAAGACACACGTCAAGGCCAATCAGATCAGCAAGCTGTAGTGGACCCATAGGGTGCGCCATGCCCAATTTCATAATACTATCGATTTCCTCTACACCTGCTACTCCTTCATGCAATGCATATATAGCCTCATTAATCATTGGTAATAGAATTCTGTTGGCAATGAACCCGGGATAATCGTTGACTACTACAGGCACCTTATCTAGTGTCTTGGTCTGGCTAACGACCGATTCGACCACTTCTTCGGAGGTCGAATATCCTTTGATGATTTCTACCAGTTTCATTATAGGGACCGGGTTCATGAAATGCATCCCGATAACCCTTCCAGGATTGGCTATTGTTGATGCTATGCGTGTTATAGAAATGGAAGACGTATTTGTAGCTAAAATCGAATCTTCAGGGGCATGTTGCTCAATTTCTTTGAAAATAGATACTTTGATATCCAGATTTTCGGTTGCCGCTTCTATTACCAGATTGGCATTTTTTACCCCGGTTGCGATATCCGTACGTGTCGTAATATTAGATATAGATCGATCCCGGTCATCCTCTGAGATCTTTTCTTTACTAATCATTCGATTCAGGTTTTTCTCAATAGTCCTCAAAGCCTGCTCCAAGGCATTAGCATTGATATCGATAAGGGTTACATTATAGTCTTTAAGCGCAAATACCTGGGCAATACCATTTCCCATTGTTCCGGCTCCAATTACTGCCACATTTTTCATTTCAGAGAATTTTAGTTTTACTTAGATGAGGTACATAATTAATCTATCTATCAGATTTTAAGACATTCTCACAATGCTTTTTTGAAAATTTAAAAACATTACAACTTTCATATCAAAATCATAGTATAAATTACATCATGATCTTAGTAGCTGATAGCGGAGCCACCAAAACCGATTGGTGTTGTATTCACAATAATGGTAGATACGAAGAATTAACCACTCTCGGACTCAATCCTAACTCAAGGAGTCAAGAAGAAATTGACCAGATTATTGAAGGGCTACCCTTCCGCAGAGGTGACGTCAGAGAAGTACATTTTTATGGGGCAGGTTATGGTGAATATGAAGACGTGGATAATATCGAAAGGACATTCAGCAAAATGTTCAAAAAATCCAAAATTTATATAGAGACAGACCTTCTTGGTGCTGCAAGAGCATGTCTAGGTAAGGAAAGCGGCATAATTGCTATCCTTGGCACTGGATCCAATTCGGGCTATTACAATGGCTCGTATATCTCCGAATCCTTACCTAATTTAGGATACATCCTCGGAGATAAGGGAAGCGGTGTGGATATAGGAAAGGCATTGCTAAGAGATTTTTTCTATCAAAGGATGCCGGTTCATGTCCGACAGGAATTTAGTCTTACCAGATCTGAATTAATTCGCAGACTTTACAAAGAATCCGCACCAAATACTTTTATCGCAAGTCAAGCCGGAGTCATTTTCAGAATACAAAAAGATGCCTATATTAAAAAATTGATTCAATCCTCTTTTGACGGATTTATTGAAGATGATATACTATCCTATCCACAATCCAAAAACTCCACGATCAACTTTGTAGGATCTATAGCCTTTTTATTCAAAGATATTTTGCAATCATCCCTTCACAGGTATAATTTGTCCATTGGGAAAGTCATTCAGGAACCTATAGATCTCTTGAGGGAATATCATTTGAAGCCAGGACTCATAATTGACGAATCCTAATACTTCAATAGGCCCTGTGTCAACTTTCAACAGCGTTATTTAGGTTTCATTTCACCAAGCATCCTTGCCATCTCTTTATGGATGGCATTCACACCTTTCAGAGGTCTTACCATCACCTTGAATTCTGTGATTTTGTTATGATTGTTAATGGTAATGATATCTACTCCATTGACATACTTCCCGTCAATTTCGCATTCGAATTCAAGCATACATTGATTCTCCCCCACTATTTCTTTGACATACTTAAAATTATTGCTGAGCACTTTTGAAGCCGCCAATAGATAGAGGGTCGTCAGGAATTTTCCTTTTTGAGGAGAATATACTACCGGAGAGTAGAATACTACTTCATCATCCAGCAGTACATCCAGAATTTTGGGATCCAGGGTTTGGATATATCTATGCCAGTGTTCTATGATTTTGTTCATGATCATCAACTTTTGCAATAAATGTAAGCTTCTACCCAACCATTTGCGAAGGATCCTCTGTCTTACTTAATGAAAGCTATTAGAATCCAATCCGATCATTTAAGAACCAGTCAAATGCATAAATTTTCGTCTTTCCCCGTTTTCGTATTTCTATTTGCTATTGCCACTATTTCTCTGAGCAGTTGTGATGATGAATGTACACAGACCCAACAATTTTACGTTTGGCAACCGGTATTCAAACAATTGGATTCTATTAGAGCAGAATTTGCGATTGAAGATCCAAAACCACTGGAATATCCGGGAAAGATTTATTTCTACGACAATTACATTTTTATCTCAGATCTTGGTCTCGGTGTACATATTATTG
>JAHHJQ010000279.1 GCA_018680005.1 Bacteroidia bacterium
GAATAATATCGGTATAATAGAGATAGTACAATCAGATAGTGTTATACAGTTAAAGCTTTCTCTTATTGATAAGACCAAAGAAAAGGTGGTTTCACATACTTTGCCTTTGAGTGAAATAAGTTTTTAAGACTTACATAGTGCTCATACTGAAAATAATTACAGTTCTATTATTCCTATTCATCAGTAAATCTTTTCTTTAGGCAAAGATGCAATAAACATATGGAGCTAGTAATCGGAATAGACATCGGTGGAACCAAAACCAAGATTGGGTTTGTAGATAAAAATGGGCACTGCCCTGAGGACACCTTTTTTAGAACGAGAGATTATCCGAATCTCGATGATTATCTCGATAAGATCGTTAAGGTTGTGAATGACTTAAAGACCAAATTTCCAAATGACATGACGATTCTTGGATGTGGCATTGGAGCACCCAATGCATCCAGCAAGAATGGCACGATCGTCCATGCTTCAAATCTGGTTTGGAAAGGAATAGTTCCGATATTGGATAAGCTCAAAACCAGAATGGCTATGCCAATGAAAATCATGAATGATGCCAGCGCTGGAGCATTGGGAGAAATGCTATTTGGCAATGCCAAAGGAATGCAGGATTTCATTGTCATTACCTTGGGTACCGGATTTGGTGCTGGTGTAGTCGCTAATGGAAAACTCATAGATGGTTATGATGGTTTTGCGGGAGAACTGGGTCATATAGACATGACCTTAGGGGATGGCAGATTGACCGGTCAGAAGGTGAGGGGTGGCTTAGAAGCCTATGTCTCAGCAACAGGCCTCAAGCGAACCATCATGTACATGCAGAGTAAGTATATGGACGAAAGTAGATTTAGAAACATTGCTTTTAATGACCTTCATGGCGAGGAGATCACCCAAGCTGCGGAGGAGGGTGATATTCTAGCATTAAGGGCTTTCGATTATACCGCAAAAATATTTGGTAAAGCACTGGCAAATTTTACGGCTTTCACGCAGCCAGAAGCATTTTTTTTGATGGGTGGTCTGGTGAACAGTGGCAAATGGATTCTGGAGCCTTTGCAAAAATATTTAGATGAGCATTTATTGGAGGTGTATAGGGGCAAAGTAAAGTTATTACGTTCTGGACTACCAGGCAGAACTACTGCCATCTGCGGCGCCGCTGCTTTAATATGGGAAGATTATAAGGATTCGTATTGAATTTGGATGTGATGAATGGTTGACTGAAAGGATAGGGTCTTCGCTGACGAATTCAAAAATTTTTGATAAATGAAATCAATGCATCATAAGGATGACATTATTAGAAAAGCGGAGAAGAAGGTAAAAGACAAGAAAGATTTTGCAATGCATCTTGGGATTTACTTTGTTGTCATGGCATTTCTTTTTTGGATCAATTGGATGTTCTCTCCCTCTATTTGGTGGGCGTTCTTTCCTCTTTTTGGCTGGGGAATAGGCATTGTGGCCCATTATATTTCTGTATATGGACTCTTTGGAATTGGGAGTACGGATTGGGAACAGCGCGAATTAGAAAAGGAAATCATGATCCTAGACCAGGATCGAAGTCGTTCGGATTCAAAAGAAACTTTGGAATTAAAGCAAAAGATTGAGCTTGAGGATGAATGGGACGAAGGAGACTTTGTTTAAGATATCCCCGAAAATGAGTTTTGTATCATATTGATCGTACCACTGCGATCGACCTGGGTGCCCCGGGTTACCTTCCATTTATCACGCTTTCCAATGCATATATTGTTGATAACAATCATATGACATTACTACACCGGTCAATTCATTTCTCGTAGATCTTCATTAGGTTAAGGATATAAACCAAAACCATATTACAATGAATAATCAGATTAAACGACCGTTGCTTTTGTCATTAATGGCAATTTTGATGGTTTCTGGATTCTTGATGT
This sequence comes from Bacteroidia bacterium, assembly GCA_018680005.1. GTDB lineage: Bacteria > Bacteroidota > Bacteroidia > Chitinophagales > Saprospiraceae > HDS-20. Next base: position 1,899 of record JAHHJQ010000279.1, read on the forward strand.
ATTCCGGATGTATGGGAGAAGGAAAGGGATTTGCGCTCCCGGAAGGCAACTTAGAATCAGGTAAAACCACTTTTCTTGAATTGAAATGTAATGCTTGTCATAGTCTTGGTGAAATCACATGGCAGGGAGAAGGTGAGGAGAAAGATATTCCACTTGGAGGAGAAACCACAAGCATTAAGACTTACGGTGAATTGGTGACCTCAATCATCAACCCTTCACACAAAATCACTACAACTCTAGGATTAGATACTTCTGGAAGTTCTAAGATGAAGGTTTATAATGAGGTAATGACTGTGGAACAACTGGTAGATTTGGTTGCTTTTCTGAAGACGGAATACAGGCTTGTTGCACCAAAGGGAACCTATTATCCGCATTATTACTAAATCTGTGGTTTTATAATCGGGCTTAATATTTGGGGTTTGAATAATCTAAAGGTTAAAGATACGTCTGGATTTTTACTAAAACATTAGTTTTACACCGGTTGATATAGCCAATTCTTGTACAAAGTTGTATTTTGAATTTTTGTCTAAACTGGAGGAAGAATCAGCTCTATTCAATACAATTACCCTAATTTAAGTATGCAAGCTCATTTAAAACGGCAGTATAGAAGCTATTGGATTATAGTAGGCATCTTGATGTTTGGTCTTTTTCTGCCCGCTGGCCATAGTTTATATGCACAGGTGACTCCTGGATTTTTTCCTCAGGATATTGATCGAACCGAACTCGAACCCAGTTGCTTTTGCAAACCTGGTGTACGCTTCAAATCAAGGTCTAAAGGGTTGAAATTGGTATATGGGACTACGAACAGTGGTTACTTCAAGCCTGAGAATTTCGAACTGACGCCGCCCAGAAACAACTTTAGGCGAATAGAACAGTACGAGATTGATATTAAAGCTCCTCTCGTATTAAAAGATAACTTCAATTTGATTGTAGGATATAAGCTTTTTAAGGAATCATTCCGCTTTGACAACATTGGCAACGACTATGAGAATGTGTTGCTTGCATTAAGGGGAGAATCATTGAGGAGTAGTACCATCACTGCTTACATGACAAAACCATTAAATGAAACTAAATACCTAATTGGGGTATTTCGGTATTCCAGCAATGGTAACTATGGCAGTAAATTGATCGCTTTTGAGAATAGATATGCCATATACAAAATGTTCGTTGCATACGTGCACAAACCTACTCCTGACAAAGAAATCGGATTTGGATTGAATGTTCAGAAAAGCTTTAGACGGTTTGCTGCAATACCGTTGATAATCTATAACAAAACATTCAATAATCGATGGGGAATAGAAGCCATTCTTCCCGGATCTTTCTTTGGCCGATACAATTTTGGGGCAAGAGCTATTGCACTTATGGGTTTTGAATTTAGTGGTAAGACGTATAGATTGTCAATGGAAGACGATATGAATCCATTCGATTATTCATACAACCACTCCGAAATCTCTGGTGTTCTGCGATATGAAAGACATCTCTATTCCTGGATCTGGGCTAATTTCAAGGTTGGGTGGAGAGTAAATTTCAGAAGTGAGTTCGAGGCGAAATCAGATTTTAGTACCGATTTTCAAATGGATCCGACTGATGGATTATTTCTGCAATTAGGAATATTTGTTTCACCGGGTTCAAGAGACTAAGTCGAATTCGTCATAAAACTATCGATGAACTATTCTGTAAACCCAGGAAATAGTGATCGATTCTTCTAGCGGTATTTTGCTATTCCATTTTCTATAATACATTTGTGGTCAAGATTTTTACATTTCTGAGCATCTTTTGATTTCAAAACAGGGTAGAACTTATAGAGGTACTCAAATGGATACTTGTATGTTTTTTAAAATCTTATTTATGGTATGGTGTTTTGACCTTAAAGAAGAATAAATTTCACTTATGTTATTTTCAGCTGAAGAATTGCTACGATCAGAAACCCGAAAGGATCTGATTGAAATCGCACAAAGAGAAGGGAAGGATATTGGCCTTTTCATGAAACATCAGAAATATCTTATTGAACTGGCCAAATTGCAGAGTGAATTGGTTGCTTTGCAGAAGTGGATATATAAGCACCGTATGCGCGTTGTAGTGATATTTGAAGGCCGTGATGCGGCTGGTAAAGGGGGATGTATTAAGCGATTTACAGGACATTTGAATCCAAGATCATCCCGCGTTGTGGCACTTAGCAAACCCACCGACGTAGAAAGAGGACAGTGGTATTTTCGAAGATATATTAAAAAATTACCCAACCCGGGAGAGATTGTATTCTTTGACAGAAGTTGGTACAACAGGGCTGTAGTAGAACCGGTAATGGGTTTTTGCTCTGACGAAGAATACAACCAGTTCATGATGCAAGTTCCGGAATTTGAGCATTTGCTTTACGAAGATGGCGTGAAGGTGATAAAGTTTTGGTTCGCCATTTCTAAAGATGAACAAAAACGAAGATTCAATTCCCGAATCAAGAATCCATTAAAAAAATGGAAGTTCAGTCCTGTGGACGTCAAAGGTCAACAATTATGGGATAAGTACACTAAGTTTAGAGATTTGATGTTTAGCAAAACACATACGGTATATTGTCCGTGGGTTTTGGTTCAGACCAATAATAAAAAAGAAGCCAGGCTGGAGAGTATCAGGCATGTCTTGTCTCAGTTTGAATATGATGGGAAAGGACACGCAGAAATTGAACTCTTACCAGATCCTAATGTCATTGAGAGATATCACCGCAGTGCGGTAAAGGTGGATCTATAATTAATAATTGCACATGTCAAAGAAGAAACTTACGAAGAAAGAGCTGGAATTATTGAACTCCAAGGTAGGTCTGAAGACACTCTTCAACCAGGAGCAGTTGGATATTCCACTAGCACTTGTAAGAGTCAGGTACGATTATGAGCTTCGAAAGCTGCAGGAAGAATTGATAAAAGTTCAGGAATGGGTGATCGAGAATGAGCAGAAAATCGTCATCATCTTCGAAGGCAGAGATGTAGCTGGAAAGGGTGGTGCAATTCGACGTATCACAGAACACATCAATCCTCGACATTTTCGGACAGTGGCCCTTGATGTTCCTACTGTGGATGAAGAAAAACAGTGGTTTTTTCAACGTTATATCAACTATTTACCCAAACCTGGGCAGATGGTTTTCTTCGATCGAAGTTGGTATAATCGTGCAGTTGTGGAACCGGTGAATGGTTATTGCACCAAAGAGGAATACAAGATATTCATGGGGCAGGTTAATGGGTTTGAAAAGATGCTCATTGAATCTAATACTTATTTGATCAAGTTCTATTTTGAGATCACCAAGGAAGAACAAGCACGGCGTTTCGAGGAGATGAAAAGTGACCCACTGAAGAAATGGAAACTTTCACCCACGGACAAAAAAGCACAAAACCTCTGGGATGAATATACCAAGTATGAAAAAAAGATGTTGGCAGAGACCAGTACCAAGAGGGCACCATGGGTAGTCATTGACGCAAACGTGACATATCCTGCCCGATTGAAGGCCATCAAGCATATCCTCAAGGTCATTCCTTACAAGAATGGCAAGGTCAAGAATGGCAAGGTCAAGAATGGCAAGTCCAAGTAAAAAGATCAGGAGTCAGGATCAGGAGTCAATTTCAAGGAACTAGAGCGATGATCTGATTTGGGAATTCTAAAGAAATTCCAGAACTTAAGTTAAAAGATAATTCTTCCATTAGAAATTGATATCATGCCAGATCGATCACAACCTGTTGTTGTAGAGCAAATTATTCATCGCACAGTTTCAGATGTCTGGAATGCGATCACTGATCACTCACAGATGGTGCAGTGGTATTTTGATAATATTCCCGCCTTTGAGCCTACTGTCGGATTTCAAACAAGTTTTAACGTCAAGGCACCCAGCAGGGATTTCTATCATCAGTGGAAAGTAACCGAAGTAGTTCCAGAAAATAAGATAGCTTATGAATGGACTTTCAAAGATATTCCGGGAGATTCCCTTTCTACTTTTGAAATTGAGGATCATGGAGACCATGTCGTCCTGCGTGTTACAGCTATTGGACTGGATACGTTACCTGGGGATATACCGGAGTTTGATCATGAAAGTTGTCTTGGTGGTTGGAATTACTTTATAAAAGAAAGACTACACCAATACCTTTCTATTTAATCCATTGGAATTGTCTGAACCCGAGAGTATTAAGCAAACTTGAATTGTCTTAAATATTCAGCCCCGGCCTTCGCAGCCCCCATTGGCGTTGTGTCATCATAGCGTTCCTGCTCCATGATAAAGTATTCCGTGCCGCTGTCTTTTGCTGTTTTTAGGATTTTGGGGAAATCGATGATTCCTGTACCAAGATTACAAGATGCCTCGCCTACATCAGTTGCAACATCCTTCATTCGATCCTTGACATGGACGAGTTTAAATCGATTGGGGTATCGAGTCATATAGTCAATTGGATCTGCCCCTCCGGTAACTACCCAATAAATATCCATTTCATAATCTACTAAATCAGGGTCGGTGTTTTGCATTATAAAATCGTGGGGAATCATTCCGGAAAATGCCTTGAATGAATAGTCATGATTGTGGTAAGCAAAGCGGATCCCATTCTTTCTGCAGATTTCGCCGCATTCATTGAATCTATCTGTTACTTTTCCCCATTCATCTTTACTTTTCTGAGGACCTATCGACGCACAGATGAGATACTTCATACCCATCTCGGCTGCATCTCCAGCTTTCTTTTCAAAATCTTTCAGTATGTCGCAATGACTGGATACAAGCTCTAATCCCAGATCATCCAGATAACTCCGAAAATCTTTATTGCTCATTCCCCATGAAATTCCGAGATCGCCTTCGTATCCTTCTATTTGATGAAACCCTAGGTCTGAGATCTCCTTGAGCGTTGCTTTTGGATCTTCATAGATAATATCCCTGAGTGTATATAATTGGATTCCGAATTTTTCAAGACTGCCTTTAGTCATAACAGTATCCGTTGATGATATGGTCGTACTCCCGTTATCTTGAGAATTATTTTTACACGCCCATGTAGGTAGTATGAGCGATCCCGCAGTTATAAGGCCGGCATTTTGAAGGAACTGACGTCGGTTTCTTTTAGAGGACATGGTAAAATTTGAAAATTTGAAAACCCGAAAATAATCATTCTATTTTCCACTTTTAGACTTTCGGAAAACGAAAAATAGTGAGGTGATTATTCCCAGGACGAATTGAGGTATCGCATATTTCACCAATTCAATAGTGAAC
>JAHHJQ010000286.1 GCA_018680005.1 Bacteroidia bacterium
GCCATCCAGCATATAGTTATCTATATGTCGCATCTGTTCGACTGGAAGCGAACGAAATCGAGTAGAGATGATCATCAGGTCTGCTTCTTCTAATTGGTCTAATCCCGGAATGTGTTGGCGATAGTTAGGATCTATGATTCCCGGTTTTTCCGGATCCTGAGCAAACAGGACCGTACAGTCAAAACCATGATGATGTGTAAGGATTTTTGCCAATTGTGGCAAAGCCTCTTCGGACCGATATTCTTCATCTCCGGAGATTAGGACGATGTGCCCGTTCTTTACATCATCTTTTGCTCTATAATGCACCCATTCTTTTGGAGTGATCCGTGTATTATTGTTTGCAGTCTTTTTAGTCGTTTTGCTTTGACATCCGATGAGCAGTATTAGCGACAATAGAATACCTGACTTGATTTTCATAATCTTTTTGTGTTTTAAATTTTTGTCAAGCACTATCGTTCTGCCGTCGGATGTGGATGCATCTCCAGTAGTTCCGAAGCGGTATAAAAGCCTTGTTTGTCTTTGATCTCCTCACGGACGCTTTGCACATCCTCCGGCTGGATTGGTGAAGCACGATTTCCAAATGTATTGCGAACATATGTGAGAACGGCAGCAACTTCTTCGTCACTCATCAAGCCTTCAAATGGTGTCATAGGCACTGTACCCTGGTATTGACGATTTTTTACGGTCATGGGCCCGATAATCCCTTTGAGCGACAATTTTATTAGCCGTTCCGGATCTCCAACTACCCATCTCGTTTGTCGCAATAGTGGATACCCGGCAGCAGACAGCCCTTGTCCTTGTTGCTGGTGACAGGTCCCGCAATATCCATCCTGTTCATAGAGAGCCTTCCCTTTGACAAACAGATCACGATCAGTTCCTTCAAGATGGGTTCGAATTTCTTTATTCTTTCTTTCAAGATTTTGATCATTCAGATGGGTAATTGCCCTGGTGTGAGCAGCCTCCATCCATTCGTCCAGGGGATATTGAGCTGCTTCTCCCAGGATCTTCATACCGTCTTCTTTGAGTAACCATGATCCTGCGACCAGGGCTTCCAGGCGTACATGTGCGTGATCATCGCCTGCAGCCTTCATCAATAATTCCACCTGATTTTCAATCTGATGGCCGGTATATCTCAGAACTTGTACGGCTGCGGCCCTTGCCCGAAAATCATTGGCTTGCAATAATTGCGATAGGAGATCTTCATCGATCCTGTTCAATCCCCAGGTCACCCAAAGTGCCTCGAGGAGATGGTGTTCATATTTCTCACCTTTAGGATCGAGTTGATCTTTCCAGATTTGTAATGCCTCGAGGACCTGTTCTGCATCCCTGCCTCGCAATTCTCTGCGCGTGCGGTAACGTGTCCTGTATTCAGATAACTTCAAATTGTCCAATAGCGTCGAAATTGAAGCACCAGCAACTTCGGCAGGTTCAACCAGTGGTCGGGAAGGATAAGTGATCCTGTAGATACGTCCATGCACGTGATCGCGAAGAGGGTCACGCGCATTGTGCTGCATATGCCCTATGAGCACATTGTGCCAATCCACAACATAGAGCGAACCATCCGGAGCGAACTCCATATCGACCGGTCTGAAATTGGGATCACTACCATGAATCAGATCTTGCCGCCATTCTAGTCTATACCCGGTTTTGTCATCCATGACCTGATGTTGCTTCATGCCTAAAAAACCAATGGTGTTATTAATCAAAAGATCCCCTTGCACTTCATCTTGAAAATGACGGCTCGAAACAAATTCGAGACCCGATGTCGGTCGGACCATATGTTCTTCACCCAGCAATACCTTTGCCTGATCATTCGCCTGTCCATATCGCGGGCGTATCGAACCTGGTAGCATCCAGCGAATCGCAGGACCTGATGTTTCTGCAAAAAGACATTGTCCCCAGTCATCAAACGCAGTACCCCACGGATTGGGTATGGGTATCTGCGCTGTTCTTTCTAGATGTCGGCGTTGAGGACTATACCGAAAAAATCCGCCATTGGTCGCTCGAACAGGTCCATAAGGTGTTTCGATATTCGAATGCAGGAATACACCCTCACCCATAAAGATGGCACCGGATGGATCCGCACAAAATGCACTGATGACATGATGGGTATCGTGATCATCAAATCCACTAAGGATTATTTCCACTTTGTCTGCCTGGTCATCACCATCGGTATCTGAATAGAGTTTCAGATTAGTACCCTGTGAAACATAGACCCCTTCCGGCGCAAATTCAAAACCCACTGGAATGTGTAATCCCTCTGCAAAGATGGTTTGCTTATCGGCTTTGTTATCTCCATCGGTATCTTCGAGGATCAGCAATTTGTCATTCGGTTTGGGGTCACCGGGTTTATAATGCGGATATGTGGGCATCACGGCCACCCATAGTCGCCCCAGGTTGTCAAAGGACAACTGAACGGGGTTGGCTAGGTCCGGAAATTCTTTTTCGGAAGCAAAAAGCTCTATTTGATAACCTGGAGCTGTTGTTATCGTCTGTTCCGCCTCTTTGCCATAAAGGTATTTTGCAGTTCCACGGCCATAGTCTCCCACCTTATAATTTGTTGGGACCTGTGACAAGGGATGCGTTTTCTTATCTGCTGCTTTTATATCCATTTCTAGACCCGAGGCAGCCATCCAGATAGCGGTATCCCGGATTGCAGTCATTTCTCGTTTCTTTTTGATCTCGTGCGGATAGTTGTCCGGTCCAAAAGGATTGTACCGACGGCCAAAGACATGGACGCCATTAGGACTTTTGTAATCGTCATGCCAGAACCAATTCTTCTCTAAAACTGCATCCAGTACCATTTGGCGATTGGAAGCTGTTTTGCTCTTGTCATAACCAAATATTTGATCTGCTAACAATTCAGCAAATTTTTGATAACCGCTGTCATTCAATTGGAATCCATCAATAGTCATGGGTGCTTCTCCGGCATACCATTCTTTGGTCGGCTTAAAAACATCCACAAATGGAACCTGATGTTTTTCGGCAATTTTCTGAATCGCCTTAGTATACATCAACAGATTTTGGTTTTCCGCGACACCGTCCGGTAGATTATATCGATCTGAGAGATCTTCAAAGGCAATAGG
>JAHHJQ010000292.1 GCA_018680005.1 Bacteroidia bacterium
GCCATGCAGAAGAATCGGTAATTCTAGTTAGCCATGACACGAACTTGAGTAGATGTATCGAATTGGGTCAATAATTCAATTTCAATGCCATTAGAAAGCCCTACTTCTACAGCTGTTTCATCAAATTGGTCATTTCCTTTGTATACCTTAACAAAGGTGCTGTCGTTCCTAAAGATCACATCTCTTTCTTTCAGGGCTAAAACACTGTCCCGTTTTCCAAGGATGATGTCACCACTTGCACTATAACCAGCTCTGAGAAAAACATCTTTTACATTTTCAATTGCAGCCTTAATTTCGAATTTGACCGTACCTTCTTCCACAATTCCCTTTGGTGAAATGTATTCCAATGCTGCATCGAAGGTAATATCTTCAAGTGCACCAACTGACAATTTCAAAGGCATGCCTACTTTCAATTTGCCAACGTCTGATTCGTCAACCGTTCCTTCAAATATGAGCGAATTCATGTCAGCTATTGTAGCTATGCTGGTTCCTTCATTAAAATTATTCCGTTCTATAACTGAACTCCCTTCTTCAACCGGGATATCCAGGATCATTCCATCCACTGTAGATAACACTTGATTGGAAACGGCTGCAAAGTTTGCCGATGCACCATCGCGCAAAAGCTGTAAATTATTTCTAGCAGCATTTAATTCTTGCTTACGGATATTTACTTCATTTGCTAACTGCTGCAAGGTGTTGTCAGATACGATTAGCTGATTTTCATAAGTAGTTTTCCTAAGTTCTGCATCCAGTTTAAATCTCTGGTACTCAGCGTCCGCTACCACTCCATCACTCAACAATTGCTTATATCGTCGTTCTTCTCTGATGGCATTCTCCATGTCCATTCGTGCGTTTTCGATATCCAGCTTTTTGGATGAAACCTTACGTTGACGAGATAGTTCTCTGGTGGCATCTTCATATCTCATTTTGGCAAGTTCGACTGACGACTGTGCATTGTTGATATTTACCGGACTAGGAACTAATTTAATCTTTGCTATACGGTCCCCTTGTTGTACAAGGTCACCTGCTTCAAGAAAGAGCCGTTCAACAATTCCAGACACCTGAGGTTTGATCATGACCTCTTTTCTGGGTTTGATAGATCCAGTAGCTACAGTTTTCTGCATGATATCTGTGATGTATGGCTGGGTCAACTCGTAAGCATCCTCCTCGCCACTCATATTTCGGGTAAAATAGATCCCAAGACCAATGGTAAGAATAACTAAAATCGCTACTAATGCAATCAAACAACCTTTGTTCATTTCGATATTTATTTTTCGTTCTTTGTTTTCAATTATTCATCTTTTAAGGCATCCACCGGATTTACTTTTGAAGCTTGAATTGCGGGAATTAAGCCAGCAAATGTACCAGCGCACACCAGAATCAAGAGAGATATCAAACCAGTCGTCATATTCACCTCCGGATTTGCAAAGAACATACTTTCTACCCCAAATTGATCCATGAGCGTAGCAATCAACCACAATAACCCAGCGCCAACCAGCAGTCCGATATAACCTGAGATTGCTGTGATAAAAACAGACTCCATGAGGATCATTGAAATAATGGATCCGGGAGTAGCTCCTAATGATTTTCGAATACCAATTTCTCGAGTTCTTTCTTTGACAACGATTAGCATGACATTGCCAACACTGACGATACCGGCTATCAGCGTCCCGATACCTACGAACCATACAAAAAGATTGATGGCAATAAACAATCCCTGGAATTGATTGAATTCCTCTTCTAAATTAAAGTGTCCAATCGCCTGATCATCATCCGGATGTATGTTATGTCTTTGTTTGATGACATCGATGATCTTGGTCTCGAAAGCGCTCACATTTCCATTTATCGTGCACACAAACCAGCCGATTTTATTGCCAAGATTTCTGATTCTTTGAACTGTTGTAATCGGCACATACGCTGTTCTTTCATCTTCTGCAGCATCCTCACCTTGTCTTTTTGAGGTAAAAACGCCACTAATAAGATAATCAATCCCACCTACTTGAATGTATTGCCCAACGACATCCTCGTCTTCCTCAAAGAAGATGTCTCTGATTTGCTTACCAATGACAATGATTTTTCTACTTTTCTCGACATCCAAGGCGTTGATATAGCGACCCAAAATAATATTAGTGGGTTCAATTTTTATAAAATCCTGAGTTTCTCCACGGACTTCATACGCCTCCGATTTTTCATTCCTAACAAAAGTCAGGCTACCCATTCCAAATCTGGGTGCGACAACTTCGACCTGAGGCACATTGTCAATAATGGCATGGACATCATCCATGGTGTACTGAACTCTGCGACCTGCCTTGAATCCCTTGTAAGGCATTGTACTTCTTTGAGGCCATATATAAAGAGCATTCTTGGCACTATCCCCAAACATTGCCATAACTCCATTCTCCATGCCTTTGCCTGAACCCAAGAGTAGCGTCAACATAAAAATACCCCAAAACACACCCATTGCGGTAAGACCAGTCCTCAACTTATTGTTGGTGATGGTATAGAATATTTCCTGCCACTTGTCAAGATCAAACATATAGTATCTATTTAGCCTTTCATGGCCTCTACTGGGTTAATCCTAACCGCCTTCATTCCAGGTATCAACCCGGCAAGCGCTCCGGTTACTACCAGTGTAAAAAGGGCCCATGCAAGGACACCAAAATTGACTTCAGGATTTCTAAAAAATTCGGATTCAATTTCCAACGCTGTCATTAACGACTCTAATCCCCACAGAATGCCAATACCGGCGCAGAGTCCAAGAAATCCGGCTACAGCAGTTATTAATACGGATTCGTGTAGAATCATAGAAATAATTGACGCCGGTGTCGCTCCAACCGCTTTTCGAATCCCAATTTCCTTTGTTCTGTCTTTGACAATAATGAGCATGATGTTGCTTACACCGATCATACCTGCCAATATACTCCCGAGCCCGACGATCCAGACAAAAATCTTGATTGCCTGAAAGAAAGATTGAAACTTCATATACTCCTCCAAATCATTGGATATGTATATTGCCTGTTTATCTTCCGGATCAAAATTGAGCCGTTCGGCCAGCAATCGTTGTACATCTGCTTCTACTAGTGCACTATTTTCAACAGATATATCCCCCATTGTGAACATGATTTGGTCAACGATATCATCCCCTTCAAAAACCTTTTGCGCTGTATATACCGGGATATAAATGTTACGCATTTCGTTTTCCTGACCCTCATCCAGATATACCCCTACGATTTTAAAATCTATTCCCTTAATATTGATATACTGTCCAATAACTGCTTCGTCCTTAGTAAAAAAAGCATCTCTTACAAGTTGACCTATGACGGTAATTTTTGCTGCAGAACTCATATCATGGTCATTAATAAATCTGCCTTCTGTAATTATGGTGTTTTCCAAATATCTATGCCCAGGATTGACGCAACGTACAGGATAATCAAAAACTTCATTTCCTCTCTTGACTTGCGCTCCTCCCCTGAGCCAATACCGCACGCCCAGATGCTCAACGGCGCCTATGCTTGCTTCAACAGTTTTGTAGTCTTCATTGTGAAATATAATCCTTCGACCCGGCTGTAATCCTTTATATGGTTTCGAAGTGCTCCCGCCCCAAATCCAAAGACTATTTACAGCATCATCCAGGAAATTATGATTGACTCCATTGCGCAAACCATTGCCCGCGCCTAGCAATAAAACCAACATGAACATACCCCATGACACCCCAAATGCTGTCAGTGCGGTTCTGAGTTTATGCTTCGATATCGAATCAATTATTTCTTGCCACTTGTCGTAATCTAACATTGTTAGCCTTTCGAATTAGATAATTACACCATCTCTGAGCAATATAATCCTATCAGTGTCATCTGCTATTTCTTTTTCATGTGTTACTATAAGTACTGTTTTGCCATCGTTGTTAACCTCTTTGAAGATGTCTATGATCTCTTGCGAAGTGACAGAATCTAGAGCTCCTGTTGGTTCATCTGCCAAAATAACTTTGGGATCTGATATCAGAGCTCGGGCAATCGCTACACGTTGTTGCTGACCACCAGACATTTGATTGGGAAGATGATGTGCCCACTCTTTCAAGCCCACTCTATCCAGGTACTCTTCAGCCAACTTTAGTCTTTCTTTTCTGGATATCTTCTTGTAGTATAATGGCAAAGCCACATTTTCTACAGCAGATTTGAAATTGAGTAAATTGAATGATTGGAATACAAATCCGAGTAATTCATTTCTGTATATCGCAGCATCTTTTTGTGAGAGATCTTTGATCAAACGCCCGGACAATCTGTATTCTCCACTGTCATATTCATCCAATATTCCAACGATATTGAGCAATGTGGATTTACCGGATCCAGAAGATCCCATAATACTTACAAATTCGCCCTCTTCAATTTCTACATCTAAGCCTTTCAAAACTTCAAGCGTATTATAGTCCGTCTTATAACTTTTATAAAGGTTGGATATCGAAATCATATGAGATTAAGGAGGATATTTGTCTGGAATAGTTGCACAAATGAAAATCAATTTGCCATCATTGAATAATCTGTTGGACTAATTTATCCATCGTCTGGACAAACCGGCCAAAAGTAAGTGCCATCATAATAAATAAATAATTCAAGTACCTGCAAGCAGCTTTTCCGATTTATCCACGTTCACAATTATAGCCTTCCAAATCGCCACAAATCATTTAGAAAGTTGGTTCGAACACAACATATCACATATTGCATATTGCTCATCATGGCCCTCATAAGTTATTGCTCTTGCGGTAAGACCAATGAGGATCCAAATATTCTCTATAATCTGGATGAAGAGTTTAGCCTGAGACCTACGGAATATTTTCAATCTGGGAACAAAGTGCCTTCTTTAGTATTTACATCCATAAAATCTCAACCTTGTGAGCAGGCAGCAATTGAATATCAATATCGATTCGTTAACGACATCGCTCTCATACAAATCATTGATATTACAAAACCGTCGAATTGTCCTACTGCCGTTTCGTACCCTTATGTAGATATTCCACTCACCCCAGGAAATCTAAAAGTGAGAAAGATCAAAATCGAGATTAAGGAAATTCTCGAAAATACCGGAGAATTATGGGATAATGGTGACCACTACCAACTCTTAATGCATAATTCAGATGGTCTTACAGTCACTCGAAATATATTGTATAAAGTTCCTGATTATGCCATTTGGGGAGCAATAGACTATGCCAAACCAGGTTATCGATCCATTGCTGATCAATTCATCTCAGATGTTAGTAATTTAGGTACAACCGGTAACTATGACACAGGTTATTATGGGCATTTTGAAGTCACCGAAGACGCTGACATCCAAGTCTTTTTACCGCATAGCCGTGAACACAGATCAGCATTTCTGATACGTTCTGAAGAAGACTTGAGTGTATTCCAATCTCTGATCAATCAGTATCGTACAGATTACCCTCTTGGATTAGATTTTCATATCCATACTTTTGAAGGAGATATACTATAAACCTGCTTTCCTTTTAACGAATTCGAGAAATATTTTTAGTTTGGCCGAATGACTGATCATCCGATAATCAATCTAATGAGCGACACGGTCACCAAGCCTACTTCGGCCATGCGTGAAGCCATGATGAATGCTGAAGTTGGAGATGATGTGTTTGGAGAAGATCCGACGGTAAATGCTCTGGAATCCAAGGCAGCAAAAATGTTTGGGAAAGAAGCAGCAGTATTCTGTCCTTCTGGAACAATGACCAATCAGATTGCCATCAATCTTCATACACAAAAGCTTGATGAAGTTATTTGTGATCACTTCTCTCACATTTACCTATACGAAACAGGTGGGTATGCCGCGAATTCTGGCGTTGCCATCAATCTCATTGAAGGAAGATATGGTAAGATAACTGCAGATCAAGTCGAGGCAGCCGTGAAATCCGAATTTGACTGGTTACCACATTCTGCTCTGGTGGTTCTTGAAAATACTGCAAATAAGGGTGGAGGTTCTATCTATCGTCTGAAGGAATTGAAACCAATTAGAAAGATCTGCCAAAAATATGAAATGAAACTTCATTTGGATGGGGCACGGTTGTTTAATGGTTTAGTAGAAACAAAGGAATCAACTAAGGATTATGGAAGTCTATTTGATACCATAAGTATTTGCCTGTCTAAAGGATTAGGAGCCCCGGTAGGTTCTCTGCTCATAGGATCTCGCCAAGAAATTCTAAAAGCTCGAAGATTTCGTAAAGTAATGGGAGGAGGCATGAGACAAGCTGGATTTCTTGCAGCCGCTGGAATCTATGCTCTGGATCATCATGTTGAACGTTTGACTATAGATAATCAGCATGCAAAAATCCTGGGTGAAGTATTGGAAGAAATGCCTTATGTGACTGAGGTCAAGCCTGTGGAATCTAATATTCTAATATTTGATATCGATCAAAAAAGAAGTGTTCCCGAATTTCTGAAACTACTCGATGCCCAGGGTATCAAGGCAGTGCAATTCGGACCAAATTCTATAAGATTTGTTACGCACATGGAGGTGAATGAAATGATGATTGCCAGGACTATCGATACATTGAAAAAACTGGGCTGATTTAGCTATCGCTGCCCTTTCTCTTAGCCAATTCATCACGAATCTTAGCAGCTTGTTCGTAATCTTCATTATTGATTACCTCTTCTAATATTTTGTTCAATTCTCCCAGGGAGTATTGAGAGAGTGCCTGTTTTTGTTTTCGAGGCCGTTTCTTTTTTTCTTTTTGCACTGACGCTCCGGCATCTGCTTCTTCTTCCAAAACTACCCCAGCTGCTTCTAGAATAAACTCATAGGTATAGATCGGACAATTAAATCTAACAGCCATGGCCAAAGCATCAGATGTCCGTGAATCTATCTCAATTTCTTCACCATGCTGCTCACATATGAGTTTTGCATAAAAAATTCCATCGAGAAGATTATTGATTACTATCTCCTTTAATTCGATTTCGAAAGTCTCTAGCGCATTTTTAAAAAGATCGTGTGTCAACGGTCGATTGGGTGTCATTCTCTCCATAGCAACTGCTATGGCCTGCGCTTCATATCCTCCAATGACTATTGGCAAACGACGAACTCCATCTTCCTCGCCTAGAACAACAGCATAATTGTGGGATTGGGTAACACTATGAGATAGTGCCACTATTTCCATTTCGATTTTCCTCATTGAATCTTCCAAAGAGTCAGATTATTATTCTAATTGATTAAACAGCAGGTCCTAAATAAAGTTACGACATTCCGCTAACTATTCTACGCTCCAAATATCAGTCTGTAACCATCTAAAGTGGCGCGAATATACTAAGCGGAAACAGGGTCCAAAGCCTCTGTTATTAGTTTTGTTTGAATTTTTTAACTGCTTCTGTCAATCTAGGTACAACATCAAATAGATCCGCACATATTCCATAATTGGCAGCTTTAAAAAATGGCGCTTCGGGATCCTTATTAATGACTACAATGACTTTGGAGTTATTCACACCAGCCAGATGCTGAATCGCCCCTGAAATACCTGCAGCTATATACAAGTTAGGTCGAATCGCTACGCCTGTTTGGCCTACATGCTCGTGATGAGGTCTCCATCCGGTGTCAGATACAGGTCTGGAACAAGCGGTGGTAGCACCAAGAACAGTAGCTAATTCTTCTATAATATTCCAATTTTCCGGACTTTTCATGCCACGCCCCGCAGACACTACCAATTCAGCTTCTGGCAAAGGAACTACACCTTTGATCGTATCTACATCTTTCACCGTAATTCTCCTGGCTGGAATTTCGGCATCAAAAGATTCTACAGTTACTGCGCTTCCTGATGCTTCCGGTTGAATTGAATTACCTACAAGGGAAATTACTTTCTTTTCTGTAGTTACCTCATATTCTGCTATTGCCTTACTCGAGAAAACACTCTTTTTAACTTTAAATCCACCGTTGACTGTTGGCAGATAGCTAGCTCCTGAAACGGATCCCGCACTAAGTTTTACAGCCAATCTTCCTTCAATTGATTTTCCAGTTGCCGTAAACCCTACGATGACGACCTTTGCTCCGACGGAATCAGCAGCCTGAGCAATGATCGACGCATACATCTGGCTATCCAAATGAGCCAAAGAGGGATCATTAACTTGCAATACACGAGTAGCACCATAAATCCCAAGATCTTCAGCTCCTTTTGCATCGCCAATAGCTATTGCTACACATTCTCCTCCGACCATTTCAGAAACCTTTTTACCATATGTCACAGCCTCGAATGCGGGCTTTTCAAATTTACCTTTTGGACTTTCTGCAAATACAAGTACCATTATTTTTTAATTTTTGGAATGTTCTAAAATAAATAAGACCACTAAATGACTTTCGCTTCTTCATGAAGCAACCGTACTAGTTCATCCATATCTTCGGGGTCAAGCATTTTTACGGCTGCTTTAGCCGGCGGTAGTTCGTAACCCACAACATGACAAGGATCGTCGAATCCTACAGGTTCAACTACATTGAGCGGTTTTCTTTTTGCCATCATTATGCCACGCATATTGGGAATTCTCTGTTCTGCGAGACCTTTGGCTGCACTAATCACTAGTGGCGTATTGACCTCAAGAATTTCGACTCCTCCTTCTATATCTCTTTTGATTGTAGCCACACCGCCGTCTAAATCCATGTGACTCGCAAATGAAACAAAGGGTAAATCCAAATATTCTGCGAGCATGGCTCCAATTTCAGCACCATTATAGTCAATGGTTTCCTTACCTAAAAAGATAGCATCGTATCCACCATCCTTTGCATGTTCAGCTATTTGTTTAGCCACGTACATTGCACTTTCAGGTTCAGCATTGATCCTGACAGCATCGTCAGCACCTATCGCCAGTGCCTTTCTGATAACAGTATCGTTACTAGCTGGGCCAACATTGATGGCTGTAACTGTTCCACCGTGCGCTTCTTTCAGTTCCAGGGCACGAACTAATGCAAACCACTCATCATAAGGATTCATGATATACTGGATACCACTTGTGTCAAACTGGGTATTATCAGCTGAGAATGCGATCTTAGAAGTAGTCTCTGGAGTCTTGCTTATGCAAACTAAGAATTTCATGAATTGTAGATTTTAAAATTGAGCCGCTAAAATAGGGGTAATTACCCAAACCAAACCTCTCAAAATGCACCAATAAAAAAACCTATCGAAGAAATAGACTTATTCTAAATAAAGATCCAAAATATATGCATATTGTCATCAGAACGAATCAATAAGATGTCAAGAATAGAACAGCTAAAAGATTTTTTGAAAGAATCTCCTGAAGATTCATTTCTAAGATTTGCCTTGGCAAAGGAATATGAGAAATCACATCAAACCGAAAGAGCATTGGCCTTCTTCACTCAAATTGCCAATGACGATCCCGAGTATGTTGGTCTTTACTATCATTTAGGCAAATTATATCTCAATATGGGTGAAGTTAGAAAGTCATTCGACACCTATACAAAAGGTATGGAAGTCGCCAGATCTCAGGATGACAAACACGCTCTTTCCGAATTGGTCGCTGCTAGAATGGAAATTGATGAAGATGAACTGGATTAGAGTTCAATAAAACCTTCAAAAACAAAAGTAGCTGGTCCACATAGCCAGATATTGCGAGCTTCGCCATACGTTTTTTCTAATTTTACCGACAGCTTTCCACCTTTGGTGACAATAGGTATTTCCAGGTTACCTAGTTGTTTAGTCGCTTCAGCGAAGGCGATTGCTGCTGCAGTTACCCCTGTCCCACATGAGAAAGTTTCATCTTCCACTCCTCTTTCATAAGTCCTCACCTGGATACCTTCTCCATCAGGAGCAACAAAATTGACATTGATCCCTACTTCCGAAAAGCGATCACTATATCGAATTGCCCTGGCCTTTCTAATGATATCAAGATCGTTTACTTGTTCCTCAAAACTTATATAATGAGGTGACCCGGTATTCAAAACACAAGTGGAGGTTCCTACTTCCAACTTATCCACATCAATCATCTTTAATTCCACACGGTCTGTGTCACGCAACCGTGCATGATGTTTTCCATCTATTGCAATGAAAGTGCAAGATTCGTTGATAATTCCAAGGCGATAGGCATAGGCAACAAGACAACGTCCACCATTACCACACATCGAACTAGTCCGGCCATCCGAGTTATAGTAGACCATTTCAAAATCAACATCTGGATAGTTATTCAGAATCATCAGACCGTCAGCCCCTACACCAAACCGCCTATCACAGATACTCTGGATTTTATCAGGCGATAGGATGGATCGAAAGTCAGTGGTTCTTCCATCCAAAATAATGAAGTCATTACCGGTTCCCTGGTACTTATGAAAATGAATCTTATCCAACTATTATTGGTTTTGGTTTTCCTTTTCGAGCTGTTCCGTCTTGATGGGCTGATTCCTGTCAGGAAGCGTATAAAATCTATACGCTATAATTAGACCTAGAATCAAGATGACCACCGCACTAATCAAGGAAATATCCCATCCCCAAATATTGCCGATGTATTGGGATTCGTCATCGATTTCCCATTTATTTTTTTTGTCCTTTTTCACTTTAATTCAATAATAACATTTCGCCGAGAACATGGTTAACAAAATTTCGTTTTATTTGAACCATCGAATTAGCGGCGGCTTCCGTCGGATTCGAGGTTAAAATTCTTGCTAGCTAAGAAATAAAACTGCATCTTAATAGGTACAAATTTAGCTCTAGTGTAGGCAAATTTCTGATTTCACTACCAGATTCATATGAATAAGACCTTATCCGCAATCCTCGTCTCAGCACTAACTGCTGTTGCAACAATCGCTATCTACAAAGCTTTTGAAAATCCTCAGACGATATATGTAGAACAATCAGCTGAACCAACATATACCAACAGCTATTCAGATGCTTTATTTTCCGGACAACTTCAGCGAGAGTTCCTTTCAGCCTCGCCTACAAATTTTATTGCTGCGGCGCAGGCGTCCACACCTGCAGTAGTGAATATCAAAACACGGATTAGATCGTCATCACTCAATTTCTTTGACCGTGGTGGATATGGCGGAGCAACAGGGTCCGGTGTCATTATTTCTCCCGATGGTTATGTTGTCACCAACAATCATGTTATTGAAGGAAGTAAGGAAATAGAAATAACTCTTTTTGATAAACGGGAATACAAAGCTGAACTTTTAGGTACAGATCCAACCACTGATCTAGCACTCTTAAAAGTAGATGAAGAAAATCTTCCTCATTTAGTTTTTGGGAATTCAGATTCAACTCATGTAGGAGAATGGGTTTTGGCAGTTGGCAATCCCTTTAATCTCGAATCCACAGTCACAGCTGGTATCGTCAGTGCTAAAGGGCGCAACATTCAGATTCTTGAAGACAATTATGGAATTGAGTCTTTTATTCAAACCGATGCAGCGGTCAATCCGGGAAACAGCGGAGGTGCGTTGGTTAACACCAACGGTGAATTAGTTGGGATCAATACGGCCATCATTACTAAAACTGGTAAGTTTCAGGGCTATTCATTTGCTGTGCCTTCCAATCTTGCGCGAAAGGTCATTAATGACCTCAAGGATTATGGGGTAGTTCAGCGAGGTATTCTTGGCGTTTCTATCATCAATGTAACCAGTGACTATGCTGAACGTCTGGATTTGCCCGAGATAGAAGGTGTTTTGTTGACTGGGATCAATCCAGGTAGTGGTGCTGCGGAAGCTGGTCTCCAAGCTGAAGATGTGATCGTAAAAGTCAATGGCATTAAAACTTCGACAGTTGCACAGCTCCAGGAATATGTAGCGCAATACCGTCCGGGGGACGAAGTAAAAGTAGAATATATTCGAAGTGGCTCGCGTCGAAACACCATGGTAGAGCTTAAGAACAAGAAGAACAATACTGAAATCATCACAGCAGAGACACCGAATATAACTGCCCAATATGGTTTTGAAGTTCGCGATCTGACAGATACAGAATTGAATTCACTAAAGATCGACTCAGGAGTACAGGTTTATAGTATTACAAAAATGAGTGAAATAGACAAGACCAATATGGCTCCTGGATTCGTAATCACTTCCTTAAACGGTGAAAAGGTTAAGGATGCAGATGACTTTCAGCAAAAATTCGAAGCACTCAATGGAGTTGTGGAAATCGAAGGAGTTTATGAAGGATACTCCGGTTCTTATTTCTATGAATTCAAAAAAGAAAAATTCTAATACTGATTTTCCTTTCACGCTAATCTTTGATTTGGGTATCTTGCGTCAATTAAGTACCCTTTTCTGTCTATGATATCAAAGATCAATATCGAGCAAAGTAAGAATGAAGATGCTCTGAAAATGGAGATTTCCAAGATGAATCGTCGTCTTGAAGAGATCTATCTTGGTGGAGGGAAATCCAAAATTAAAAAACAGCATAGCAAAGGAAAACTTACTGCACGTGAACGTATTATACAACTCATGGATGAAAGCAGTGAGTTTTTTGAAATTGGCGCTTTTGCAGGATATGAAATGTATGAAGAATACGGAGGATGTCCGGCAGGCGGAGTTGTTGCAGGGCTAGGGTATATCCATGGCCGGCTTTGTGTCATTGTCGCCAATGATGCTACGGTCAAGGCAGGAGCCTGGTTTCCGATCACAGGAAAGAAAAATCTCCGGGCTCAGGAAATTGCTATGGAAAACAGACTTCCAATAATTTATTTGGTTGACAGCGCAGGCGTATTTCTACCGATGCAGGACGAGATCTTTCCGGATAAAGAGCATTTCGGCAGGATGTTCCGAAACAATGCGAAGATGTCCTCTATGGGTATTCCACAAATTGCTGCCATCATGGGAAGTTGCGTAGCTGGTGGAGCCTATTTACCGATTATGTCGGATGAAGCTTTGATTGTAGAAAAAACAGGATCGATATTCCTGGCAGGACCATATCTGGTTAAAGCGGCAATTGGCGAAGAAGTAGATAAGGAGACTTTAGGCGGAGCAAAGACCCAAAGTGATATTTCGGGAGTCACGGACTACAAGATGCCTGATGATAAAACCTGTCTCGAAACGATAAGAGATCTTGTAAGTCATTTAGGTAAATTTGATAAAGCTGGTTTTGATAGAATTGATTCAATACCACCCCAATTGGATCCTCAGCATATTTTTTCCATACTGCCTGAATCTTCAGCTAAACCATATGATACGTACGAGCTTATTAAAACCGTGGTTGATGATTCGAAAATTACAGAATACAAATCCGGATATGGCAAGACTATAATATGCGCTTACGCAAGAGTAGATGGATGGAGCGTAGGGATCGTAGCTAATAATCGCAAAGTTGTAAAGAGCGCAAGTGGAGAAATGCAATTTGGTGGTGTCATCTATAGTGACAGTGCTGATAAGGCCGCAAGATTCATTATGAATTGTAATCAAAAGAAAATCCCTTTGGTCTTTTTGCATGATGTCACGGGTTTCATGGTAGGATCAAGATCGGAGCATGGCGGAATCATAAAAGATGGGGCCAAGATGGTCAATGCGGTTGCTAATAGTACGGTTCCAAAAATCAGTATAATCATGCGCAATTCATACGGAGCGGGAAATTATGCCATGTGTGGTAAAGCATATGATCCTCGATTCATCGTGGCGTGGCCAACAGCAAAGATTGCAGTCATGGGTGGAGAACAAGCTGCAAAAGTTTTGCTACAAATAGAGAAAAGCAGTCAAAAGGCGAAGGGAACAAGTCTTTCTCCGGAAGAAGAAAAGGAAATACTCGATCATATCACCGATCGCTACGAGAGCCAAACCACACCATATTAT
>JAHHJQ010000298.1 GCA_018680005.1 Bacteroidia bacterium
GTAATATCCCATCTTATCAGAAGGAAGAATGCTGGATAGCATTGCATAAGGCATGGATAGAATACTAGCCCAGGCAATGCCGACACCGATCATGGATATCAAAAGAAGGTTAGGATCAGAAATGAAATATATAGAAACCAATCCGAAGCCTCCACAGAACAAAGCCATAAGATGCGTCACCCTTCGGCTGGTCTTCTTGGCTATCACTGGAAGTAAGAATGCAACCAAAGCTGCGATTCCATTATAAATCGCAAAGCATATCCCAACCCAGTCTGCGCCTTCATTGTACACAGCAGATGTCGTATCTGAGGTGCCATACACATGGCTCGTCACGGCTGATGTCGTATAGATCCACATGGCAAAAAGCGCAAACCAGGAGAAAAATTGAACAAAAGCAAGTTGTACCATGGTCTTTGGCATTCGGAAGATTCCCAGAAAAGACTCCTTGAGTCCACCAAAAACACCGACTTCTGCATTTTCAGCACGTAAAGCTTCAAGGTCATCCGGTGGATATTCCTCAGTTTTGAGTACGGTCCACATGACCGCACAGAAATAGGCGATCCCGCCTACATAAAAAGACCAACGAACCGAGTCGGGAATACCCCCATCAGGAGCGATATTGCTTACACCAAACCAATTGGTAAAGATATAGGGTAGGGCAGAAGCAATGATTGCACCTATTCCAATGAAAAAGCTTTGCATCGCAAATCCACTGGTTCGTTGTTCATTAGGAAGCATATCACCCACAAATGCGCGAAAAGGTTCCATACTTATATTGATGGAAGCGTCCATAAGCCAAAGCATGACGACTGCCATCCATAAGGCCGTAGAGTTCGGCATTAGAAATAATGCGATTGTGGCAAGGATAGCTCCTACCGCAAAGAAAGGTCTGCGTCGGCCCCATTTCTCATGCCAGGTTCGATCGCTGTAATAACCTATGATCGGTTGTACTAATAATCCGGTGACAGGAGCGGCTAACCATAGTATTGGAAGTTCATCTTTAGCGGCTCCCAGGGTTTCAAAAATCCGGCTGACATTGGCATTCTGGAGCGCAAACCCAAACTGGATGCCCAAAAATCCAAAACTCATATTCCAGATTTGCCAGAAGGAAAGTTTTGGTTTTTTTGAAGAAATGGAAATCGTAGACATAGATTGATTTTTCGTATATCTCCCGAAAATAAAAGAATAAAGAGGGAATTCTAGAAAAGAATGGATCAGTCCGGCCCTCTAAGATAATTTCTAAAGTTTTGAGCTTGTTCTTTTTGGATAGATTCGATCTCGTTGGCCACTGCCATAAACCTTGGCTGCTCACGTAACAAATCGAGAATTGGATGATCTTTGAACCTTATGATTGGAATGTAATGCTTCTTTTCAATACTTGCTTCCAGAAGGTCTATTGCTTGTTCGTGGTCACCATTCAGAATGGTATAAAACACTTCAAATATCTCATTCCAATCATCATATAATCCCATCGTCGTTTGAATAGAGTCCGGTAAATAGGCATAATGCTCAAGTAATGCTTCAGCTTCATCATTTCTTTCGAGTTCAAGAAGGGTGTGAATAACTAAAAAAGGATCCGTAATAGTGAAGTCAATCTTTTGTTCCTTTTTCGTATCCAATAGTTCTGGTCGATATTGCTGGTTATATTGGAGGAATGTTTCATAATC
The DNA here is from genome assembly GCA_018680005.1 of Bacteroidia bacterium. Taxonomy (GTDB): domain Bacteria; phylum Bacteroidota; class Bacteroidia; order Chitinophagales; family Saprospiraceae; genus HDS-20. Next base: position 1,668 of record JAHHJQ010000298.1, read on the forward strand.
TCGCTTGATGTAAGCATATTGAGCTAAGATCAGTTCTTCACTGACAGCAGTATTTCCGATTGAGATCATGAGCTGTGCAAATTCCCGAAGCCGAGGTTCCAGGGAACCAAAATCACCACTTCGCTCAGCGATTGTAGCTTCTGCAAATTTAGCACTAATCGCATGTTGAGGATTGGTCAAGTCGTATGCATTCAATTCCTCTAATGCTTCTTCAAAAAGACCTAATTCAGTCAAGGTTTCTATGTAATCTTCTCTCATTACAAATGTCCCCAATGCTTGTACACCTTTATAATTGTATATCGCTGCTGAGTCCAGCATACCATATTCATGACGGAGAAGTGACGCTAAGCGTTCATAAGCTTGTTCATATTTGGGTTCGATAGAAATGATCTTTTCGTAAAGCCGTTTGGCTTCATTGTAGTCCTTGTCGTAGTATCGCGTATAATTAGCTTTGTTGATCAATAACACCGGTGATAAAGGGTTGATGTTAAGGGCTAATGAAATCAAGGAATCCCTTTTCTCCAAATTATTTGTATTGACCGCATACCAATGATAAGCGCGTTCATAATTGGGATTCAGCTCAATTGCTTTTAGGAATGCTGCCTCAATTTCTTCTTCTTGGTCTGAAGGCAAGATGGCACCTTTCAAAGTATATGCTTCTGCCAGTTGATCATTCAGTGTCATTGCCGTATCCAGATATATTGCAGCAATGGAATCAGCTTCTGACA
>JAHHJQ010000320.1 GCA_018680005.1 Bacteroidia bacterium
GAACTGCCGGAGTACTTTCAAGAGCTGTTGGAAAAATGGCACAGATATGTTGATGGCAAAACACAAATGAATTGATAGAATGTCCTTAAACGAGCGTATAGGAAGTCTGGCCAATCTTGGGTTTGAGTTGCTGGAAGATACGGATGCCAGGAAATATGCAATTGGCAAAGCGTATTATGAAAACAAATGGTTCACGGAGGATCAAGTATTGAAGATGATCCATACAATAGCGGACCATTACCTGAACTATGACTTGCTTTCAGAATTTACTCAACAATATCGTTTAGCCGATACACCCGATAAAATCAAAACTATCGCACTTATACCTGCCGGCAATGTCCCGATGGTAGGCTTTCATGATCTGATGTGTATACTCCTTTCTGGGCACCATGCGATGGTAAAATTATCTGATAAGGATAAAGTCTTGATTCCTTATGCCATGCAATTGTTAGAATCCATAAATCTCGAGCTCGTGCGGAGTGTCACCTTTGTCGATAAACTCCAAGGATTTGATGCCGTCATCGCCACAGGCAGTAACAATACGGCTAAAATATTCGAACGATATTTCGCGAAATATCCTACCATTATCAGGAGCAATCGAACTGGTGTCGCGGTTCTCACGGGTGATGAATCCAAAGATGAATTGGAAGGATTGGCCGAAGATATATTTAGTTATTATGGATTGGGTTGTCGAAATATTTCAAAGCTCTATGTTCCGGAGGCTTTTGAATTTGACCAAATCAATGAGATTCTGAATAGTTACAAACAAATTGTACTTCATCCAAAATACAAGAACAACTTTGACTATAATTTGGCCATTCATATGCTCAATAGGACGAAGTATATGAATTTGGGATCCTTGATCTTAGTAGAGGACCAATCATTGCATTCTCGAATTGCAAGCCTTCACTATGAACGCTACAATACTACTGGTTCTTTGGTGTCATCTCTTCAGGACATGACAGATCAAATCCAATGCATTTCGAGCCGATTAATATTTGATAAATTACCTGTCGTCCCTCTTGGAGACGCACAAAAACCCAAGTTGTGTGATTTCGCTGACGGTATTGATACAATGGCTTTTCTGGCGGATCTCTAAAAAAAAACACTAATTAGTTCAAAGAGAAAGCTAGTTGAATAAAGACCTTCGACCATGTTTGCTACAGATAGGGCATTTATTAGGATCATGTCCGCGTGCCGGACAATATTCTCTACCGAAGAATATTATTTGTAAATGCAGCTTGTTCCAAATCTCTTCTGGAAAAAGTCGTTTGCAGTCTTTTTCCGTCTTTTGAACATTCTTTCCGGTACTTAGACCCCACCTATAAATCAGTCGATGTATGTGCGTATCCACTGGAAATGCCGGAACCCCAAATCCTTGAGACATGACTACAGAGGCAGTTTTATGTCCGACGCCCGGCAGTTTTTCCAATTCTTCGAAAGAATTGGGCACCTGGCCTTTATGTTCTTCAAGGATTATTTTGGATAGATTCCAGATCGCTTTGGATTTGCTGGGTGAGAGACCGCAAGGTTTGATGATTGCTTTGATTTGATCAACATCCAGTTCAACCATTCTGGAAGGTGTATCTGCGAGTTCAAATAGATGTGGCGTAGTGAGATTGACCCTTTTGTCCGTGCATTGAGCAGAAAGTAAAACCGCTATAAGAAGCGTATAGTTATCCTGGTGTTCCAACGGAATCGGCACTTCAGGGTATAGCTCCTCAAGTATTCGTATGATGTCAACTACCTTCTCTTTTTTTGTCATTAACTCCTATAAGCTTAAAATGGATATCCCAGTGCAATAGATGTGTAGCGGTTGGACCTTTTTGAAAAATCACTCAGGCTATTCAAATTCCAGTGTTTGCCATTGTCGTTCTCATATGGTGTCCTGGCTTTCCAACCTACGTCTACACGAAAGATGAAATAGGTAAAATCAAATCTAAAGCCTACACCTGTACCTATGGCCAATTGTTTATACCAATCGGATGAAATTGTTGAACCTGGCCTATCTGCGTCGTCATCCAATGTCCAGATATTTCCAGCATCTATGAAAAGTGCTGATTTCAATCGCCAGAAGAGGTCAAATCTGTATTCCAGATTGGCTTCTAATTTCACCTCTCCGGATTGAATGACATTTTGGGTGTTTCCAGGTTCGTCCAGTCTCGGATCACGAAAAGAACCGGGCCCCAATTCATATAGACGCCAGGCTCTGACACTATTGGGTCCGCCTGCATTGTATTGTTTTACAAACGGAACGACTTCACTATCTCCAAAAGGTGTGACGATTCCACCAAAAAGCCTTATGGCCAGGGCATTATTGAGATTGAATCGCCTGACTCGACTCCAGTCATAGCTCAAAGCGAAGAACTTGGAGAGTTCACTGTTGCCTACTCTCAGCGTATCGTTTCTGTTAAAGATTTGATCAATAGCAAATGCTTCCATACCCGATTGCTCCACATGTAAGAGTGTTGTCTGGGTAGAATTCTTTCGAT
>JAHHJQ010000353.1 GCA_018680005.1 Bacteroidia bacterium
GAGCTTAATGGTTAATCCTTGCATAATGTACTCATGGATAAGACAGTATTTCTAATCGTACTATTTTGTGCAGGAATGGTTTGTACTAAGTCAGTTGCATATTTACATAATCTTCGTGCAGATACAAAGATCTCCAGTAAAGCAAATATCTTGAGGCTTGAATACTACTGTAAGCGTGTCTGAATAGAAATCATTATACCAGGTAGTATCCTGCTCCAGGTTTTCAAAATGAAAGATCTTAAAGTTGCCACAGCCATCAGCGATGATATCGAAACTGCAGTCAGTTTTACCCTTGAGTTTGATTTTCATCCGGGATCTATATTTGTCTTGAACATGTACGCTAAGGGAGTTTTCAACGTTCGGACCATTTATTCGCATACATCTTTTTTGAAATTATCTATCAACTGTATCCCATTAGGTCTATTCGATCAAGAATGTACTTTCCTTCAATGGATCGAGTAAATATTAATAAATGACCACTGAATACATTAGATCCATGCATAGATATATGAATGAATAGCTTATCGCCACAAATCCAAGGTTGATGAATAAGAAAAAACTTTGTGTATGGATCTAAGGTTTTCTTTTCTATTTTTTTTAGAGGGCTTAGATTAACTTTTCTATAATATGAAATTTTTTCCCAAGCCGTAGAATCTATGATTGCAGGAAAGCAGTATTCTTTATAATGCGCCTCCGGCAAATCTATATCAAATATTTGGTTTACAATGATCAATGAATCCGCTAAATAACTAAAGGGTTCTTCACATTGATAGTTTGGTATGGTATCATTGCTATAGCAATTCCAAATATTAAGTTCTGAGTATATAGCCTGCACACCTAAATTCAAAATGTCAACAGACAGACTATATTGTTCTGGAGGCCCGTCTTTTGAGCAACCGCAAAGACTAGCACTTATACATATCAAGAACAACAATTTATTCGCAATCATCCTGATTATCTAGGGCTATTAAATTGTACTTTTCTAACATTTCTTCTGGTGTAAAACCCATCTGGCGTCCAATATCACGCAAACCGCCCCACGCTATTGCTTTATAGAAATCAAATTTTCTATTTATTGAATCCAGTTCTTTTAAAGCATTCGCGATAGGAGTAATGTAATTATTTACAATATAAGTATGATCTGCAAAATTGTTTGTTGTATATATTGAATAGGCTTCAATGAGTTCCGTTGAATTCAATAATGTAACATCTACCCCACATCCATTCATAAAGGACGCAATGGCAGCGTGAATTCCTTCATGTAATATTGTTGCTGCTAGTTCAAGGCTATGAGGGTTACCATTAAAATTGATATATATTGCTATTTCTCCATCGAGAATATCTGTTATACTTGTACAGCCATCCCAAATTGGATAATCTGAACACATTCCCCTTGATGGTCTATTCTGAGCATCACGAAAAACCAAGTTATTATCACTTGATAAACCAAATGGCCCTATTACTTGAGAAAACAAATCGTTTTCTGAATTAGTCATACGAGTATATATACAATGAAATTTAGGATTATTGATTTCTATAATAAGTCGATCCTCAACTTCTTCTATTTTATTAGAATTAGGTGTCCCACCACCCCCACCTGAATAATCATCCCCACTATAAGGGCAAATAGTAGTACTATATGTGTCTGTGATGTACCAATCACCGCAAGTAGTACCTGCTGGCTCACCATTTACCCACCATTCTGTGCAATCTCTGGTCCATTCAGTGCCATCAATCAAATAACAATCAGAGCTTTTGGATGCATGTCTTTTTAATCCGAACTGATATTTTCCAGTCTTAGAGCCACTACTGAATACATATCCGGAATACAGTTCTCCAATTATTGAATAAGTAAATTCGGAACCGGAGAAGTATTCTGACTTAGTCGCCCATCGATTTTGATCAAAAAATTCTCTTTTGCTTTGAGAATTTGAAATGTCGTTAAACAATGAATAAAGAAAATATTCTTGGCCTCCATCTTCTTTATCCAGGACTACCAAGCGATGTAGATTGAAAAGTTTTGCTTTGATATCTGCCATAGAGATATCGTTCTTTGACATCAGAATATCCTTTTCATATTTAATGGGAAATTCAATTATTCAATGGAGCCCATTCTTGTATTCATTGCCCTTATTCCATTTCACTTTATATTCTTTGTTTAGGAATAAAGTTCTGAGGTCTTTTCCAGACTTTGAATTGTCTTTAAAAGAGATTTGATCAGATTGTTCTTTATAAAGCTTTAGAAATTCTGTTTGGTATTCGGAATAGGAATTTTTCGACTCGATGAGTTCTTCCTTTTGACAAGCCGATACAACAAAGAAAAAGCAAAAAATCGCAAGAATAATTCCGTTTTCTAAAACGGAATTATTGGTGAATTTAGAATTCAACATAGGATAAGAGTGTTATAGTTAGATGATAAAGAAACAAGACAAACATCCTTTTTCCAAATATGGGCCAGAGAATTCTCGACGAATTCATAATCTTGCCACATGAAGCAAGCGGATTTGAAGTCATACCTTAATCAGGCCGTTGACCGATTCAACCACACGTCCTTTATCGAAAAGGACCCCATATCCATACCCAAACAGTTTTCCAAAAAACAAGACATAGAAATTAGCGGCTTCTGGGTGGCCATGCTCTCGTGGGGACAGCGGGTGACCATCATCAACAAGGCGAATGAATTGATGGGATTGATGGATCATAGTCCCTATGAATTTATCAAAGGGCATGAGGAATCAGACAGGAAGAAGTTTCTTGATTTTAAACACCGAACCTTCAATGATATCGATACCCTGTATTTTTTGGAATGGTTACAGAGGTATTATACAAAGCACGATTCGCTAGAAGATGCTTTTGCTATGCATATGAATGACCATACTGAAAACGTCGAAAAAGCCCTAGTTGGTTTTCAGGATCTGTTCTTTAGTCTGCCAGATGCACCACAACGTACACATAAACATGTGGCAACGCCAACAAGAAAATCCACCTGCAAACGACTCAATATGTTTCTTAGATGGATGGTAAGATCTGATGACAGGGGCGTGGATTTTGGTATTTGGAAAAAGATTCAGCCATCACAACTTGTCATTCCCCTGGATGTCCATGTGGATCGAGTGGCACGTTCTCTGGGATTGATCCAGAGAAAGCAAACGGATTGGCAGACCGCAGTGGAACTAACCAATCGCCTAAAACAGTTTAATGAACAGGACCCTGTGATATATGACTATGCTCTCTTTGGTTTGGGGATATTGGCTAAAGATGCAGAAAGGAAGCCTTAGCGAATAGTAAGTTTAATGTCATATATCACGGATCAGTTATTTATTCCCAATCTAATTTAAAGGGGATGACACTCCTATGACAATGTCCTAAATACATCATATTATTTTTGTTGTCCGCTCAGAGGAGAATGTATGCTGAATAGGTTCAAAGTAATTACCGCTACCCACAAAACGGCGCCGTTCAAGGCCCTCGGATCATACGTCATAGGTGATGACCTGGCGACGGTTTCAGAGGAATTGAAGAACATCAAGATTACCTATGATCTTGAGGAGGTGTATTATTTAGCTACATGCAATCGTGTCATTTTTCTAATAGCAACAGATCAGGTTCTGGGAGAAGATTTTAAGAAAGTCTTTCTTGAAGCCTTATATGATGATTCCAGCGAGGATGTGATGGGACATTTTCAAATGCTACCGGGTGAATCAGGAGTGATGCATCTTCACAAAGTAGCCTGTTCGATGGACTCCATGGTCGTTGGCGAACGCGAGATTCTGAGACAAATGCGGGATGCATATAATTGGGGTCGTGATCAGGGATTGAGTGGTGACAGCATAAGGATATTGTTCAAGTCCATTGTTAAAACAGCGAAGCACATTTATTCCAATACACGGATTGGTGAAAAACCCGTATCCATTGTCTCTCTGGCAATGCAGGAAATGAATAAAAATGGCTTGCAAAAGAATGCCCGAATTCTTATGGTGGGGGCAGGTAAAACCAATTCTCTGGTATCCAAGTTTTTAGTCAAATTGGGATATAAAAACGTGGATGTCTTCAACAGATCTATAGATGGTGCGAAAAGACTTGCAGAAAGATTGGATGGTGCTGCATATGACATCAGTGAACTTGAAAATTATGCAGCTGGGTTTGATGCCCTTATCGTGTGTACAGCTTCTGTAGAACCACTTATCACATCAGAACTCTACCAAAAACTGTTAAGAGGAGACACATCTAAAAAGGTTATTGTCGATCTATCCGTACCAAACAATGTTGCACCAGATGTTATTGCATCTTTTGATCAACAATATATCTGTGTCGAATCGCTAAAAAAACTTTCGGAAGAAAACCTAAAATTTAGACACACCGAGGTAGAAAAAGCGGATACCATACTGATCCAGGCAGTAGATGGGTTCAAGAAGGTCTACAAACAAAGAACCTTCGAAAATGCTTTTCAGAATATTCCGAGTGAAATTAAAGCAGTAAAACATCATGCCATTCAGAATGTCTTTAAATCCGATATGGACCAACTGGATGATACCGGCAAAGCGCTTGTGCTTAAGATGATGGCCTATATGGAAAAGAAATGTATTGGTATCCCTATGAAAGCAGCAAGGGAACTCGCAGATTAGTACTGTACACGCAACAATCGCAATTCATTTTTAAACTCGCTTGGCACTACCAATTCATTGGATGCGACCTGCTTGGAATTTACAAATCGCAATTTTACATTTTGATAATTGGCGTTGAGCAATGCATTGCGATCATATTTGCCGGTAGGTTCTACGATATATTCACTAACTGTGTTATTTTGAACAATCTCATCGTTGAATAAAAACCTCAGTTTGCTTGGGGTCTTCATAACAAAATATGATGAAAAAACTCCGAGATCATTTTTTGAATATTGTCGTTTGTAGAAGAAATTCGTCCAGTGCATTTCTCCACTAGGATCATGTGCGATAATAAAAAGGTCGTCAAAAAAATAGTCAGAATTAAAAGGGTTGAAACCACCGTACCCACTGGTAATACGGGCACCGCTTGCTGTTCGGGAATCCAGTCTTTTGAACTTTTCACCAACGATCAATGCGCCACCATCTCTTCTCAAAATGAGTTCTTTGACACGAATTTCTGTCAGATACCTTTTTTGTCTTCTGTTTTTACCCTCAACTGTCTCCAGAAGCTGATTATCAAATCGCTTAAATTTCAATACCCTGGAGCTTGGGTCTCCTACAGTAGATCTTAAATAGAAGGTGCCATCTGCACGAGCGTAAGCTTTATCGGAGTAGTATCCTGCACCGACGATGGCATGATTTAGATTATCATACACAAAGGTTACATCATAAGTGATACGACCGCCCATGCTGATATTGAAGTTGAATTTCCTGTCGGAATAGGATTGATATCCAAATACCGAAAAATGATGTCCTTTCTTTCGCAATCTGCGATTATCCCGTTCTACAATAAAGTATGAAGAGCCTTCATTATCAATAAGCAATTGACCATAGTCTAGAAAGGGATTGAAATCAGGGGGATCAAATTCGATATCATAAAGCGCCCGCATTTCATCCGTATTGAACACCACTAGTCGAATATCACCCGGTGTGCTATTAATTCTAATTTGAATATTCTTTCGGTTTTCCGACTGCAGTATGTCAAAATTGGGTGTTACCAAAGAAGATCCCAAATTGCTAACTTCGACGGAATCCACCAGATTGGCAGCAGCGTCATATTTGTGCATTTTGATAATCAGATCTCCTTTAGTCCTATGGGAGTACAGGATAAAAAACCGGTCTTCTATATCAAAGGTCTCAATGATCTTTGGCCTGCGTTTCTCAAGCATGATTTCTTTTTCCCAACCTAGCGTCATGTCTTGATTGTAAGCATTCAACAGAAAACTACCTGGTCTTTCTCTGAGGACCAGATGCTTATCACGCATTTTGCCAATAAGGTAATAGGAAATTTCATTTCTCAATGGAAGCGCTTCAGAAAGGGTGACTTCCTGTGCTATCCCGCTGATTACGAAAAGAAGACAAAGACCGATACTTAAGACATGTTTGAACATAGATGCGAAGCGTTATGCTTATGTAGTGAAATTAGCAAATTTGTTGTTGCTTATATATATTAACGTAAAGCCTCCATAAATTGGATAAATGAAAACCGGAAGATTGATAGAATGTGTGCCTAACTTCAGTGAAGGAAGGGATAAATCCAAGATCAATGATATTGCAGATGCAATCACGCAATCGGGCGATGTCAGATTGTTACATGTGGATAGTGGTTATGATGCGAATAGGACGGTATTTACATTTATTGGCTCCCCGGAAGCGGTTGTCGAGGCGGTTGTGCGGTCTTTCAGGACAGCAAGACAACTGTGTGATATGGAGAATCACCTTGGGACTCATCCAAGAATTGGCCTTATGGATGTATGCCCTTTGATTCCCTTAGATGGCATAACATTGAATGAAACTGTACATTTTACGCATGAGATTGGAAAGCGCCTTGAAGAAGAATTTGATCAAACCTCCTATCTCTATGCTACCTCTGCTACAAGAGAGGAAAGAAAAAAATTAGAAACGATTCGAAAGGGCGAATATGAAGGACTGAAGCGGAAGTTGAAAGATCCTGATTGGAAACCAGATTATGGATCACATAAATTTTTACCAAAAACGGGCGCCTGTGTAATAGGAGCGCGACCATTTCTGATTGCATACAATGTCAATTTAAATACCAGAGAGCCTAAAGTGGCTAACGAAATTGCTAAAAGAATTAGAACATCCGGTTATTATCATGCCCTCAGACCCAATGGCCTCAAAGAACATTTTCCAGGTTTACTTCCTGAAGTCAAAGCGCTAGGGTGGTATGTTGAAGAATACAAAACTGCCCAGGTGTCCATGAATTTGACCAACTTCGAAGTGACAGGGATGCATACTGCTATGGAAGCATGCAGAAAATTGGCGAAAGAATATGAAGTAGAAGTTACTGGCAGTGAACTGATTGGACTAGTGCCACTAAATGCTATGCTCCTGGCAGGAAAACATTATTCAACGGAGAACAACCTTTCCGAGGAATCTATGATAAAGCTGGCGATCAACAAACTGGGATTAGAAGATATTAGAAAATTTGATCCTCATGAAAGAATAATTGAGTACAAGATGGACAACCCTGATCCGAAACAGTTGTCTTTTATATATTGAGAATATTACTAAAAACATATCTTTTTCGAAGATTGGGTCGTTAGACCATTGTACTTCTCATGAACACGCGAATCATATACATAATCTTCTTCCTGGTGCTAGTCCGAATGGCAGATGGACAGGAAAAACAAAACCTTATTCCCAATCCTGGATTTGAATCATTCTCAGCATACCCTGTTGGCTGGTTTTATACAGGCAAACATTTTAGCAATGTAGTTAAGTATTGGTCTTCACCAACTGCAGCATCTCCCGATGCTTATGGTCCCAATATATTTGTGCCTACGTTTTGGAAAGACAAAGGTTTTGGAATGGCGGATCCCCATAGTGGAGCAGCAATGGCGGGTATCACAGTGTATGGGTGTCAAGATGGTAAACCACATTGCCGCGAGTATATTCAAACCCCTCTAATTGAACCACTTGTTGTTGGCCAACGATATGGATTCAGTATGTGGATACGGAAGTTAGAAAGCGGATTTGACATCAAAAGTTTTGGCGTATCGTTTACGTTTGACAAGACTTACATAGA
>JAHHJQ010000357.1 GCA_018680005.1 Bacteroidia bacterium
ATTGATCCCATTTTCTCCATCTCCAATTTTTGTCCAATTTAGGCCGCCATTGATACTAATTTCTGCTTGCGAAAAATCACAACAAGCTTCACCCTGATAATGGAGCGCAAAGCTCATATAGGGATCATTGACCATATTGGAAAAATCGAAACACGGCGAAATGAGTATTGATCTTTCATTTGCATTGTAGTCGCCAATCAAATTAGTTACCCAGGCTTTAGTCCCACTATAAGCTGATTGTATTTCAGGGCTATTGGGTCTACCGTACTGCAATGAACTATTGGAACTAACACTATCATGTATCACCCAGCCTCCTTCCCATTCTTCAAAATCCCATTCATATGGATAATCATTGATAACCGGCTGGTGAAAGACTTCAACAGTCAATGTATCGTTGTCATTGTCACTATCTTCTTGAAGGTCAGTCCAAACTTGAAATATGTACTTTCCCGGAATCCCAATGGGAGCTTTGATGTCGAAAGTCGTCATAACCGTACTATCGTATCCGACAACACCGGTATAAAATCCATCAAAAGGGCGATTAACTTCTTGTTCGACAAAATCGAGAGAGTAACCGAAATCAAATAATTGTTGTGGATTCTGACCATAATTCGAGATACTTATGGTAATATCCTCCATATTCGTCAAATCACAAGCAGTCTGAGGAGCATTGAGCAAGGAAATACCGATATCATTATAGTAAAGTGTTTCAATTATTTTTGGTCCAATTGTATCCAGCATTCCGCCCCCACAATCCGAAATGAGGTAAAAATCATAAACAGATTTTTCTACGAGGGATTGAATCCTAATCGAAGTATCTGCGGTAGATTCTTGACTACCACTTCCGGGCACAAATCCAGTTAAACCATACTCAATGGTATATGAAGAAGCTTTAGGTTCCCAGTTTAGAAGAACATTATCCGCTTGAACAATAAGTGCATTTATTGAATCAGGACCTTCACAAGTGTTGGCAAATACACTACTGGAAAATAGAGATGCAAAAAGGAGAATTAATACGGTAGAAAGTCGTGCCATAGAGCAATGGTTGGTCATATAAGAACGCTTATGTCATTAAAAGTATATACCTCAAGCTCTATTATCAAACGGGCAGACATTATTTATGAACACTAATGAAAAATTACATTAATATTGTATAATTATATTGTAAGCAACACCGTAATTGGCTCGAAAGGTAAACTTTGTGCCTTTTTTGGTGTTTCACGCCTACATTAATACATCTATAATTTACGTGTCGGTATATTCCATAAAAGATCTTGAAAAGCTTTCAGGCATTAAGGCACACACTATTCGTATATGGGAGCAAAGATATAGCTTACTGCATCCTAAGCGCACGGATACTAATATCAGATATTATTTGGAGGATGACTTGAAGTTATTACTCAACGTTGCTTTGCTCAATCGAAATGGCTATAAAATTTCTAAGATAGCCAAATTAACACATGAAGAAATTATTCGAAAGGTCGAGGAAATAAGTTCAAACACCACTGAACAACTTTCTCAAGTTGACGCTTTGACGATGGCGATGATTGAAATGGACGAATACAAATTCGACCGCATCATTACGGCCAATATACACCAGATAGGATTTGAACGAACGGTTATAGAAGTAATTCAACCGTTTTTAGAAAAGTTGAGTGTCCTGTGGTTGACAGGTTCTGTTAATCCTTGCCAGGAGAATTTTATCACCTGTTTGATTAGACAAAAACTCTTAGTTGCGATTGACAATGAACCCGTTTCTCTAGGTTCAGATGTAAAGAAGTTTGTCCTGTTTCTACCAGAAAATGTTAATCAGGAATTAAGCTTATTATTGCTTCAGTATCTTATCAAAGCAAGAAAACATCGAGTCATATATCTTGGAAATGGCATTCATCCGGATGATTTATCACAAGTCGCGGAAATTGTGAAACCTGATTATTTTTTCACCATAATCTCAGAGTTTTTTAACGAAGAGGATATTCTCAAGTATATCAAGCAAATAACCAACAGGACAGGCAATATCGATATACTCATTACAGGATTGTCTTCTTATAATAATGGTCTAACTGATATACCCAATATACAGCTACTCAAAAGCTTAGATGAGACGATTGCTTTTCTGGATAAGGTATAAAGCAACTGTTGAATATTAATTCCTATTCTTGTATTTCGCTGATATGAATCGTTATCCGGCCAAAATATTGCTATTCGGTGAACATACCGTGTTACTCGGGGGGAAAGCTTTGGCACGGCCACTTTATAAGTTTTTTGGGTCATGGAATTATAAAAAAACTGAGATAAGTAGAGCGTTAGAGGACTTTCACAACTATCTTTCGAAACAGGCGGAACTCACAAATTATTTAGACCTTGTTGAATTTGGAAAAGAGATCTCAAAAGGTCTCTTTTTTGATTCCAGCATTCCCATTGGATATGGATTAGGTAGCTCAGGTTCTTTTGTGGCAGCAAGCTTACACCGATTTTCTAAAAAAGGATTAAAACAACTAAATGAACCGGAGTTACAAAAAGTATTGGCAACAATGGAATCATACTTTCACGGCGAAAGCTCGGGATTTGATCCATTGATTATTTTTGAAGATTCTCCGATTCTTATTGAACATGGACAATGCCATGTGAATGTGAACTGTAATTTTCCTGATTTTGATTATACCATGTTTTTATGGGATACGGGAATCTCCAGATCCACAAACCCATTGGTTTTGGAATTTCTAACACATAGCAAAGATTTAGAATTTAGGCTGAAACTGGAAACGCATTTGATTCCGCCGATCGATGCAGCTATTGACGGAATGATCAAATTTGACTTCAAAAAGGTTTTCCAGGCAATGACAGATATCAGTATTAAGCAGTACCAGTTCTTGCCCTTTTTGATCCATAATAGAGCTATGGAGTTTTGGACAAGTGGTTTGGAATCAGACTATTTCAAAGTAAAATTATGTGGTGCCGGTGGAGGGGGTTTTATATTGGGTATGACGTCCAACTGGAATAAACTATGCCAGAATTATTCAAATATGCACTTTATAAAGCTATCATAATGAGAACCTTAAGAGTAATGGTTATAGTAGGTTGGATACTATTGTTGGTTATTGAGATAGTCATGTATTATGCTGGAAAACAACAAGAATACCCGATTATACGTCAGGATAGAATGGCTACTTATCCAATCATAATTTTTCTTACGACATATTATATCTTCAGATCCATCCAAAATAAGAAGCAATAAAAAAAGGAGATCCATTGAGAGATCTCCTTTTTTTGTTCAAGATGAACTTCTATTAGAGCTTTGCCTTGACAAGCTCACTGATATCCTGTGCTTCGTCAGCATACACTATTCCGGTTGAGGTTAGATCAAAAACCATTTTGAAGTTTCCTTCTTTTCCAACAACCTTAATGGCATCGTTTACCTTTTGAATAATTGGTTCATAAAGCTCATTTCGCTTTTCAGCTAATTGATTTCTCATATTCACATCGAACTTCTGAATATCGTCATTTAAGGTTTGAAGCTTTTTCTCCTCTTCTTGTTGTTGGGCAGGTGATACTTGTCCGGCCTGTACTTTCTGAGCGATTGCTTGATACTTCGACTGAAGATCCTGAACCATTTTTTCTCCTTTTTTCTGCAATTGATTTTGAAGAACTTCTAAATCTGCATCTGCAGCTTTTACCTCAGGCAGTTCTGCCAAAATTGCTGCAGAATTCAGATAGCCAAGTTTTGTGGTTCCATCCTGTACAGCTGATGCGGCCACGAATATGACAAAGGCAGCAAGTGCAATTATCTTTAATACTTTCTCCATGATGTTATTTCAAATTTTAAAATTGGCGTGCAAAATTATTAAATCGTTATAAATTTTTCAGTTTCTATTTAATCTGTTGATAATATCTACCGTCTTATCCATTCTTGGGTTTGCAAAAAGTATCCCGGTGGAACCACCTTTATCCAAGATGAAATCATAACCCCTTTCAGACGCATAATCTTCGATCGTATTGAATACCTTTTGCTGAATTGGCGTTACCAGATCTTCTTGTTTTCTAAACAAGTCGCCTTCCGGTCCAAATCGCTTCCGTTGTAGTTCCCTCACTTTTTTCTCCAATTCAATAATCTCATTTTCCTTCTTGACTTTGGCATCCTCACTTAGCAATACTTGCTCAGTTTGATAAGCATTATAGAGGCTGCTAATTTTTTCCTGCTCTTTGGCGATTTCTTGACGCCATTGTTCAGCGGTTGCATCAAGATCAGCCTGTGCAGCAGTATATTCGTCAAGACTGTTCAAAACTTCTGTAATATCGACAACAGCGATACGCTGTGCTTCAGCAGCATTTGAAAGTGTAAATAGAGCTACTAAGGCTATGAATATGATCTTCAATTTAGATTTCATCTCATTATAATTTTGATTCTTACAGTGGACACCAAAAGTACTTATTTTAACAAAAGCATCCACTAACAAGACACTTGAACATTAGATTGGTCACCATGTCTAAATCGGTCACTTTTGTGAAAGATTATCGCAAATAGCACAGAATTAACGAGTTATGGGATTCAACCGTTGAAGGATGGTGTTTTGCTTTAACCTTTGTTTAACTTGATGGTTAACATAATTAACCGATAATCAAGGAGATATGGGGATTATTTGGTCATATGAACAGTTCTTTGAGGGAAAGGAATTTGTATTCCAGCTGCACGGAAAAGTCCATCAATTCTGAAGCGTATCTCACTTTTTACTTGATCTTCTTCCATCAGTTTCTTGCTCCAATAATGCAATTCAAAAAGAAGAGCGGAATCGTCAAATGACTTGAACCAAATAAAGGGCGCCGGATATTTTAAAACATTGGAATCTTCAACAACCGCTTCAAGTAATTTTTCCTTTACCAATTGAGTATCCGATCCATAGGCCACACCAACCGGAATAA
The DNA here is from genome assembly GCA_018680005.1 of Bacteroidia bacterium. Classification (GTDB taxonomy): domain Bacteria; phylum Bacteroidota; class Bacteroidia; order Chitinophagales; family Saprospiraceae; genus HDS-20. The sequence goes on from JAHHJQ010000357.1 coordinate 4,921, forward strand.
AAAACTTCACTCGTGGTTTATCAAAATCCCAATTTGTCACATTGTTGGAAACCAAATGACTATTTGGAATTATCATGGTGGTTTCTTCTCTGGTCTCGATTACTGAAGCACGAATTCCTATTCGTTTCACTTTGCCAAGGACATCATCCACTTTGATTATATTTCCAACAACTATGGATCTTTCAAACAATAAAATAACACCAGAGGCAAAATCATTGACGACCTGTTGTAACCCTAAACCAACAACAATTGCCGCCCCTGCCAACGCTCCCCAAATCGCTCTGGACTCAAGCCCTAGACTCTGGATGGCAGCAACAATTGCTATCATGTACATAAAATATTTGAGAAGGGTATTCAATGCAAACTGCGCTCCAATATCAATTTCTTTGATTTTGTAATACCTGGACAAAAGAACCCTGATGATTATCCAACTGAGTATGTGGGCAAGAATCAACATGGCTATTGCCAGCATCACATCAGAAATGGTAATCGTAATATCCTCACCTGGAAAAATGACAAAGTCAAGAGATGAATTGTGAATCAGAAGACGCCCAAGAAAGAACCAAACAAATAATTGTACTCCACCGGTGCTCTTTTGAATAGGTTGTGAAATTGCACTTACTGGGTCTTCACTACGGGAGCGAATGTATTCTCCTAAAAAACTATCGGCTAATCTTGCTATAAGAAATACAAGAAAAACCCAAAGTATACTAGACACCCTCAATTCGAAAGTATCATTAGGATATAATGAGTAGTCTATTTTGAGGACGTGTACCAGTAGGATAGCAGTTAAACAGATCAATGCTACTCTGGAATATCGGATAGTCTTTGGGAGCAAATTACCTTGATCATCTTTTAAACTCGTCTTGTGAAGAAGCTTGATTTTATGCCAGATGAATCTTGAAGAAATCAAAACTAAAATCGTCAATAGAATCTGACCTATGGATAGGGCATATGAATCCATAATTGAGAACGAGTAGTCTAAAATTGCTTTAAGATCCATTGTCTATATTGTTATGGGTATCAAAAATTGAAATATTCTATTGAAATTTGATACGGCAGTTGAAGATACTCCGTTAGACAGTCAATATCTTCCTCTAATATATATTTTGGTTATTAGGCTAAACAGATAAATGAAGATTTCCAAATTCCTAATCCGATTATTCAGTGTTTTTCCCTTATGTATCCTATTTCACCTGGCCGATGCACAGTATTATGGAATTGAAAAATTAAATCCTGCAATCAACTCTACAGGTTATGATGAGATTTCTCCAAAGGTAAGTCCGGATGGGTCTACACTTTTTTTTACAAGAGTTGGATATCCGGATTATGATAAAACGTTGATCATTAACGGTGTAGACTGGAGCAATAGGATATCATATGGGTCGAAATTACGTGCGATATTTCAAGCACTTGGCGGATCATCAACAGACAATCCTGAAACCAGTGACTTCAACCAGGATATTTGGTTTGCAAATCACAATTTAGGTGTTTTCGATAAGGTGTCCCGCGCCAAATATCCCCTTAATAATGCTTTGCCCAATAGTGTTTGCTCGTTTTCTGCAGACGGGCAAGCCGTATATGTGATTAATCAATTTGGTACAAATGGTGGAATGGAACCTGGTTTTTCAATTTCCAGGAAAACCAACAGGTTACAATGGACTTTTCCTAGGCCACTGGAAATATCAGATTTCTACACACATTCATCCGGTATTCATATGTCAATGAGTGAAGATGAATCTATTGTAGTTATGTCTTTGATGCGGGATGATAGCTATGGAGGCACTGATCTTTATGTGTCTTTTAAAAAAGCGGACAACTTCTATACCGTACCGGTTAATTTGGGTCCCGATATCAATTCAGAATACAACGAAGAAGCACCTTTCATTTTCACTGACAATAAGACTATCTATTTCGCCTCTGATAGACCAGGTATTTATGGGGGCAAAGATATCTACAAGTCTGTAAGACTAGATCCTTCTTGGGAATCCTGGGATGAACCTTATCCATTATATGAACCTATAAACAGCAAGGCTGATGATAATCAACCATATTATCATCCTGGTTCATCTTATTTATATTTTGTATCAAATCGATATCGGTCTAGCGATATATATAGGGTGAATTATACAGAAACTTTACAGGAAAAAGATCCCCTCAATGTTGAATACTACAAGGAAGTTTCTGTAACGGCAGAAACTCCTTCTTCTACAAAAGTTGATGATGGCTTAGAAATCTTCATCACAACAAAGCATTCAGAAACAAAGAAACTGATAGGAACCGAAATCACATATAAGGTGACTGAGACAGAACTAAAGACAACCGCCACAGACGGTACTGCCTTCATATCGCTTCCAAAAAACGCAGATCTTGTAATAGAAGCGACAAGGAATGGTTTCGTTTCGGCCACTTCGTATATTGGAAAAAGATCTTTAGAAGCAATTATTGAGGAAGGATCTGTTATAGAATTATATCTTGATACGATCCATGAAAATGGAATAATCACAACAGATCCCATCTACTTTGTTCAAAGCAAAGCTTCGATCAGGAAAGACTCTTATGGTGCTTTGAATAAACTGGTGAAAATTTTAAATAAACATTGGAATATTTCTATATCCGTAGAAGGGCACACGGATAATCAGGGTTTAGAAGATGCTTTGCAGGAGCTTTCGGAAAAACGAGCCCAGGCCGTTAGAAATTATTTAGTAGCAAAGGGGATTTCGCCATTAAGAATCGAAGCTATTGGACATGGAGGAAAAACCCCCATCAATGATAATAGCACGGAGGTATTGAGAAGTAGAAATCGACGTGTAGAAATCATTATCCGAAAAGTATTTCAGGGTTCTCGAGATGCCTCTTCCACTGGATGATATGCTAATATTCCTTAGGAATTAGCTACATTTGAGTTGAAGAAATTCAGAGCAAATAAATCCCATAAATGCTTCCAACGACTAAAGTTACCATGACGGGAATATTTTTGATTCTTTTCCTTTCTTTTATTATTCCGAGGGAATATACTATTGAAAAATTGGGAATTGAATTGAATACGCCCCAATATGATGAAATATCCCCTTTGCTTACGTCTGACGGTAACACCCTGTATTTTACAAGAGTAGGATATCCTGAGTTCGATCGCCAGTTGATCATGGAAGGAGAAGACATGTCGGCGTATCCTTCTGAAAATTTCTACAGACAACAATTAAGCTGGGTATACAGCCAAATTGCCGGTGAAGAAATCACCGATCCGTATAATTCAAAGTATAACCAGGATATTTGGATTTCAAATGGAGTTGAAGGCAATTTTCTTGAAGCCTATCCCATGCCAAGCCCCTTGAATAATGCCTTGCCAAATAGTGTGTGTGCTGTGTTGCACGGAGGAGAACAGTTGATCTTAATGAACCAGTTCAAACCGGACGGAGGGATGTCTTCGGGATTTTCGGTAGTCAAAAAATCAGAAAACGGTGAATGGTCCTTTCCGGAATCAATTGATATCGAGGGTTTTAATCAAACCGGAGGAGAGGTTAGTCTTTATGTTAATGATGAAGGCCAATGGATGTTGTTGTCCATGAATGATGAAAGAAGTATGGGTGACAATGATATCTACATCTCAAAAAAAGTTGGAAAAAATAAATGGAGCAAACCACTGCATTTGGGGAATAAGATTAATACAAAGTACAGGGAAACAACACCATATCTATCGAAGGATTTAAGGACAATATATTTTGCATCCAATCGCCCAGGCGGTATTGGAGGAATGGATATATACTATTCAGTGAGACAAAGCGGAAACTGGAGGGACTGGAGTACACCAAAGAAATTCTATTATCCTATAAACTCCAAATATGATGACAGTCAACCCATGTTCAATGAGAAATATGGGTACCTCTATTTTAGCTCAAAAAGAGATGGCTCCAGTGATATCTATAGATCAAAGATCACTGAATCAAATATTCTAGAGTATGCTTATGAAACCGTTCAGGTTAAAGGCAAAATTATCAATAAGAACAATAAGCAACCAATAAGTGCCGACATTGTAGTAAAACTACACGAAGAGAACAAGGCATTTTCAACGGTCAATGCACAAAGAGGATCTTTCGATCTGACCATTCCTAAAGGTGTTGACATAGAAGTGATTCCTAAAAAAGATGGCTTTATCGGTCATTCAAAGTTTTTTTCATTTCAAAATGACAGGGATTATGAAATTCTAACCAATGTCAATCTCTTCGTGGAGCCGATCCGTAGAGGAAATATGCTTGGTCATTCACCAATCTATTTTGATAGATCATCACCAAGAATTTTACCTAATTCATTACCAGAATTGAGAAGGATTACAAAACTACTCAAAATGCATCCTCAGGTAACCATTGAAATTCAAGGTCATACAGATAACATTGGTGAAATTGAGGACCTCATAGCTCTTTCACAAAGCCGGGCCGCCGCAGTCCGGGACTATCTCATTGGCCAGGGTATTGCTGGATCTCGACTATCCATAAAAGGTCTAGGATCAAAGTATCCTGTGGGCTCTAATCAGTCCGAAGAAGAAAGAAAAAGAAATCGCAGGGTCGAGATGAAAGTGTCTGTTATAAATCAAAATATGGATTAAGAGGAAAACCCTACTTTTGCGCCTTGATTTATACCAGAAAACACACGATTTTGAAAGGCCTAGCTTGGTTCATTTCCATATTCTTCCACCCATTATTTATTGCAACTTATTTATTGCTGTTAATATTGATGGTAGATCCCTATCTCTTCGGGGTCAATTCTATCGGAGAGCGTAAGCCATTAATTTTTTTAGTATTCTTTTCCACAGCAGTTATTCCGGCATTCGGTACATTTTTGATAGTCCGGTTGGGATTGGCCAAGTCCTTTGTAATGGATGATAAAATGGATAGAACAGGCCCCCTTATTATTTCAGGGGTATTCTATTTATGGGTTTTCTGGAATCTCTACTCTAATCCAGATATGCCTCGAATTTTCACCACACTTATGCTGGGTGCTACTATTGGATTATTTTTAGTATTCTTTTTCAATATTTTCTTTAAGATTAGTGCTCATATGACTGGGATGGGGGGATGGATTGGAGGAGTTTTTCTTTTAGTTTTTTTTCAAAAATATCAATATCTACTATTGGAATGGGGAGAAGGTATGCGCTTGAGCATCAGTCTATTTAGTTTATTGGCTATTTCAATTGTTATTGCTGGATTAGTAGCGAGTTCAAGACTTTGGTTAAAAGCGCATAATTTCAAAGAATTAGGTTATGGTATGGTTGGAGGTGTTGCTAGCCAGTTTATGGCCTATACTATCCTATTTTGACACAGATATCTTTTCGATTATATAAGGCTCTAGGTAAATGGAAGAAGTAAAAAAAATAATAGAAGACGCTTGGAAAAAACGTGAATTGCTTAAAGAGAAAAATACGCAGGATGCAATTCATGAATTGATCAATTTATTGGACCAGGGGGCAGTACGTGTTGCTGAACCATTAGGCAATAGTGAATGGCGTGTGAATCAATGGGTCAAAAAGGGTGTAGTCCTCTATTTTCCAATTGCCAAGATGGAGACGATAGAAGTTCCTCCATTTGAATTCCATGACAAAATTCCTTTGAAATCTGATTATGCCAATCTCGGAGTTAGGGTCGTACCACATGCTATTGCAAGACATGGAGCATACCTTGCCCCAGGTGTCATTATGATGCCAAGTTATGTCAATATTGGTGCTTATGTTGACAGTGGTACCATGGTGGATACATGGGCAACAGTGGGTTCTTGTGGTCAAATTGGTAAAAATGTGCATCTGTCTGGAGGAGTAGGCATTGGTGGTGTCTTAGAGCCATTACAGGCAACACCCACCATAATAGAAGATAACTGCTTCATCGGCTCAAGATGTATTGTCGTCGAAGGGGTAGTTGTGGAAAAAGAGGCAGTTCTGGGGGCTAATGTTGTTTTGACACAGTCTACTCGAATAATAGATGTAACGGGAAAGGAACCTATTACGCACCGTGGAAGAGTTCCTGCCGGATCGGTTGTAATACCCGGATCATATAATAAATCATTTCCAGCAGGTGAATATCAGGTTTCCTGTGCTTTGATAATTGGAAAAAGAAAACCTTCAACGGACAAAAAAGTTTCTCTTAATGAAGCGCTCAGAGAATACAATGTAGCCGTTTAATCCTTTCACAATCAATTAAAAGTCATCAGATCATGAATCAATTCAGGACCATTCTTCTACTATCGTTGTTCCTGTGGATTGGTTGTAAAACTCAGCAAATTGCTGTAGTTGACGATAAAGTGGATGAGGTTCGAAATCTTGACACATTGGTCATTTCAGCAGCAAAAGATGATGATTATGAAGAATTTGATAACGAATTACCTCCATACAATTCATCTTACACGAGGGCCAATGATTTATTGCATACCAAATTGGATTTGAATTTTGATTGGGATCAACAACAAGTGCTTGGAATAGCAACTATAAAAGCTACTCCTTTAGCCAGGCCCCAAAAATCAATCGAGCTGGATGCTAAAAATTTTAATATCCACAATATCAAGACAGTTACAGGGCAAGAACTTGTATACGAATATGATGATAAGACTTTAAGCATTGAACTTGGAAAAGAGTATCAACCAGGACAACCATTTGAATTGGTAATAGAATATACCGCTAATCCAACGACTGGTGCCGATGGGGGTAGCTATGCAATTACTTCTGATCAAGGCATGTTTTTCATCAATCATACCGGAGAGAACCCCTTCAAACCTATGCAAATATGGACTCAGGGTGAGACAGAATGGAACAGCAGATGGTTTCCTACAATCGACAAACCAAATGAAAGATGTACTCAGGAGATCTATTTGACAGTCCAAGAGAAGTTCAAAACTTTATCCAACGGTGTCCTCGTTTCCAGTTCTGTTAACGATGATGGAACTCGGACTGATTATTGGAAAATGGATCAGCCGCATGCTCCTTATTTATTCATGGTTGCTGTTGGGGATTTTGCCATTGTCAAAGATGAATGGAATGATATTCCGGTCGAATATTATGTAGAACCGAAATACGAAAAAGATGCCAGAGCTATTTTTCCGAATACAGTTGAAATGTTAGATTTCTTTTCGACCAAGTTAAATATGACTTATCCCTGGCCCAAATACAGTCAGGTAGTGGTTAGGGATTATGTTTCTGGAGCTATGGAAAATACTACGGGGGTCATATTTGGTGAATTCATGCAGGATGACTCCAGAGCACTTGCAGATAATCTATATAGTGAACAAATAGTAGCACACGAAATGATCCACCATTGGTTTGGTGATTACGTCACTTGTGAAAGCTGGGCCAACCTTACTATGAACGAAGGCTTTGCCAATTACGGCGAGTACATATGGGTGGAGCACAAATATGGACAAACAGAAGCTGATTTTTTGCGACTTCAAGAAAAACAAGGTTATCTGCAATCTATCGCATTTCAAGGGATGCATCCTTTGATTCATTTTGGACATGGAGACAAAGAGGAGATGTTCGATTCTCATAGCTACAATAAAGGAGGGTTGGTGCTTCATATGTTGAGGAGGCATGTTGGGGACGATTTATTTTATAAGGCATTAAATAAATTTCTGATAGATCATGCATATAGTGCTGTGGAGGCTCATGACTTGAGATTGGCCTTTGAAGAAATCTCCGGTGAAGATCTCAATTGGTTTTTTAACCAATGGTATTTTGCATCCGGACACCCTCAATTGGAAGTTTCTAAAAGCTTTTCTCAAGGAAAATTGTTGATCGCAATTCAACAAACGCAGGAGGGGCCTAATGTTCCGCCCATATTCAGATTACCTGTTCATATGGACATTTACAAACCTGACGGATCCTACGAGCGAAAATCACTACTTCTGGATCAGCGCGTCCAGACATTCTCTTTTGATTTGGAGTACGATCCTACTGCAGTGGTATTTGATGCAACTGACGATCTTTTGGCAGAAATTGAATACGAGCTCGCCCTAACGGAACAAGCAGTCATTTTCGAAAATGCTACAACGTTTATTCACCAATACAATGCCTTTGGCGATATTCTTCAGAATCCAAGTGAACAGTTGCTAGAGTATATAGATTTGGCAACCGAGCACGATTCGTGGATTATGAGATATCTGGGCTTGACTGCAGTGAGTCAACTTCCACAGGAAGTAGTAGGCCAATTCAATAATACTATTGCGCATTTGGCAGAACAAGATAATCACACCCTGGTGCGATCGCTGGCTTTAGAAATGATTGGCACGCTGAAATTAAAAGAGCATTTACCCATAGTTGAAAATAGTATAGCTTCCGAACTTCCTTTTGATATTACACGAAGTGCTTTGAAGTCTCTAAGTCAAATGGATATGGACAAAGTGGTTGAGAGATGTGAAACCATAATGGATATTGAACATAGTGGTGTTCTGTATCGATGTTCCGAAGCTTTTCAGAATTCAGAGGATCATAAGTATTTTGCTTATTACGATCAACATGTGGATGCGATTCAGGGGATTGCAAGCCAGGATTTTTTTGAGGCGTACTATAATATGGCCAAAGACATGGAGCAAAAAGAAAAAGTACTGGACAAACTGAAGGATATTGCTTCGCACCCTTACGAAGCGATGGATCGAAGATCAGCAGCTTTTTCGGTGTTTGCGGGACATGCCGAACAATCTGAAATCGAAACACTGAAAATGATGATCGAATCGAATACAGATAGCCGACAATATGACGAAATCGTGAATCCACGATAGCTATGTTACGGCATGCTTTTCAAAAACATACGTTGCAATTTAAGAGACCCGGTGGTACTTCACGAGGGGTACTTAAGACTAAGGATAGCTGGATTTTAAAGATCTGGGAAGAGGGAAATGCTAATGTTTTTGGACTTGGGGAATGTTCAATTATTGAGAGGCTGAGTCCAGATCCAATAGACCAAATCGAAATGGTCTTAACAAATATGGATCTAATGGACCTATCTGTAAACAGATTGCCCATTTCGGAATTAGGAGATTTTCCTGCTATTCATTTTGCTGTCGAGACTGCTTTAATGGATCTCAATAATGGTGGTAAAAGAATAGTTTGTCCGTCGCCATTTACACAAGAAAAATCTTGTATTCCGATTAATGGTTTGATATGGATGGGGGATATCTCATTTATGAAAGATCAGATTAGAGAGAAATTGGCTCTTGGTTTCCGATGTCTTAAACTAAAAATTGGTGCTACTGAATTCGATTCAGAAATAGATCTTCTTCAGAAAATTCGTTCAGAATATCCGATTGAAGATTTAGAATTGAGGGTGGATGCAAATGGAGCATTTGAGTACTCAAATGCCTTAGAAAAGTTAAAGAGGTTAAATGAATTAGATCTTCACTCGATAGAACAGCCTATTCGACATGGACAAATCGAAGAGATGGCATATCTCTGTGAAAATTCTCCTTTGGACATTGCCTTGGATGAAGAACTGATCGGAATTAGGGAATCACAAAAACGGATAACACTACTGAAGACAATACGGCCTCAATATATCATTCTAAAACCATCATTGGTAGGTGGTATGTGCCACGCTGCTGATTGGATTCAAATTGCTGAGTCTTATGATATCCAATGGTGGGTGACATCGGCTCTTGAGTCTAATATCGGGTTGAATGCTATAGCACAATGGACTGCTACGCTTAGCACGAATATGTTTCAAGGATTGGGAACAGGGCAATTGTTTACAAATAACTTTGATGCTCCATTGGAACTTAATGGAGACGAGCTTTGGTATCGCCAAGAAAAAGATTGGAATTATTTAGGATTGAATATTTGAGCCAATATAAAAAGGCCCCCAGACAGGAGGCCTCTTTGGAAAGATCGTTAGTTGTGGACCAGGATTAAACCGTTAAAGGTGTTCTGGTAAGTTTGTGAAAGGCAGAAACCACAATATCAGTAGTATACTTGGTAACACCATCTTTGTTTTGAAAGCTACCATACGTCAGCCTTCCTTCGATCGCTACTTCATTGCCTTTTTTGAGAAGCAAAGCCATCATTTCAGCTGTCTTCCCCCAGGCAATAGCATTGTGCCATTGGGTATCCACGATTTTGTTTCCTTCTTTGTCTTTGTACGAATCGTTGGTAGCCAGGCTAAAGCGAACTAATTTCTTACCATTTTTTGTTTCTTTAATTTCTACATCTCTGCCTAAATTTCCGATTAAGTTGACCTTGTTCTTCAAAGAATTCATAATAAATAAGTTTAAATAAAATTGTGAAATAATAGCGTCAAGCGATATTGTCGATCGATGACATTGCAAAGATGAAGCGCTCTCCAAGTGTTATTCGTGTTTTATGCGCTTAGTGCCGTTTGTACGCATTTGTAAACGACTACAAATAAATACATATTTGAAAATCAAGTAGTTATGATTTGAAGTATAAAATGTAATTTGGTCAAAAATTAAGTTGATAATTATTGGAAATCGATGTCCAGGAACGATTGAAGCCAATCGAACTTGACTCCAGAAAAGCTGTTTTAATATTCACTGGGAAATAGGTTTCACTATCAAGCTAGACTTAGACGTTGAATTTAGATTGAAGCATTTTATGGACCATATAAATCAGAATAGATTTTTGAGAACTTACCCCATCAAATGATGTTTTTTACATATTAATTTACTTTATTATTTCAGCAATGAGACAGATACATCTTTTATCCATACTTTTTCTATCTTTAGTATTCACCCAGTGTAGTAAAGATTCGTCTGATCCTGGAACACCAGATATCACGGTTACTGCATCTGATTTCTCAACTACTATTGCAGAGAATCCCACTGCTGGAATGGTTCTAGGCATTATCCAGGGCAGTACCAATTCTGGTTCGGTTACATTCTCCCTGACCTCTGAAAGTGTGGCAGGCGCATTCTCCGTAAATAGTTCATCCGGACAATTAAGTGTTGCAGATGCGACATTATTTGATTTCGAGATCAATCCTACACTAACAGGAACTGTGCGTGTTGCGAATGGTAGTATCTCCAAAACGGCTAACATAACAGTTACCTTGACCGATGTAGATGAAATGGTAGCACCGACAATATGGGGAGGCGCTAAAATAACATTTACGAAAAACGCAAATACTGATCCCAATGATATGGCGAACCAGGATCGACTAACCGATAAGGTGATTCTTACACGATTAAACGATGGAGGGCAGCTAATTAATATTGTTACTGAAACTAAAGCGGATCAACCAACTAGTCCGGCCGGGACTGAATGGGCTGCAGGGACAACTGCGAATTTGAGTAACCTAACATTTGGAACTTTTCGCTCCTTGGGTAAGCCGAAAGATGTTCTCGTTGGAAATGATTTTGTGCTCAAGCTTGTCGAGGATAATATAGTGATTGATATCAAATTTTTGAGCTGGGGGCAAGGGAATATGAATGGTGGCGCTTTTTCGTACGAAAGATCTACATCTAATTAGAGCTACATTACATCGATTTCGAAATTTGATGTAAAGTAAAGCTGCATTTTTTGATCAGAATGTTCATGATCTTGGTAAATTTTGTCTTTTGTATTTCAAGGCAATTATAACAAACATGAATATTGACTACAACAACAGAAAATTCAGAAATTTATCCAATTCATCTGAAGGGGAGGTCAACACAGACACAATCTTCGAGTATTTTCAAGCGGGCGATACGCTGACCGGGATATATCATGGAGGCCAAATTAGGCAGGGTCAACTATTGGGATTCGTAAGCCCTGATGGGAGACTTCATTTCATGTATCATCACATGAATTCATCTGGAGAACTGAAGGCAGGAAAATGTGTATCCACATCTGAAATGACACCAACTGGAAAACTTAGACTTCATGAAAAATGGGAGTGGTTGACAGGAGCTATGGAAAGTGGTGAATCGATTCTTGAAGAAATTGATTAACAACCGTGATAATCAATTTGAAGATATAGTCTTATTCAATTTAGAGTAACTCTTCTGAGGGATTCCAAAATAGAGCTTCAAACGCTACTACCTTATTATTTTTCACAGAAACATTTTCTGATTGTAGCAGATTCTTCATTCTATCGGGATGACCAAATGCTGCAGCTCCGCTTAGGACCCCGGAACTATTGAGTACGCGATGAGCAGGTAAAGGTATATCAGAATAAAACGACATTTTCAAGGCATATCCAACCATCCTTGCGGATCCCAAAGCAAGAAAATCAGCAATAGCTCCATAAGATGTCACTCTGCCATAAGGTATTTGAAGAACTACATCGTAAACTTGCTGGAAATAAGGTTTTTCCTTCATAATCTGTAATCATTTTGCCAGTGACGACAAAAATATTTGCCAAAGATATCAATCATCTAACCGATGCTCGATATTTTGCTGCATGGGGAGCTGCATGGATGTGTTATAATCCAGAAAAGATCACATTATCAGAAATAGCTGCGATAAAGGAGTGGGTTGCAGGACCCAAACACATTTTGGATACAAGAAGGATTGATCGGGAAGAGGCCATTGCAATGTTGTCTTCTGGAATTTTTGACGGATATCTAACCGATGATGGGGATTTGTATAAAGACATTGGCAATATTTCAAATAATGATATGCAAGTCTTTTCTTATAAACTGGATCACTTGGATCACATCAATCTTATAATGCAAATCAATACTTCTACCAGCACAGCATCCCTGAAAAAAGTGATTTATGAAGTCGAAGGATCGACTGAAGATGTGATGCGATTTGTACGGGAAAACCAGCCTTACGGCATCATTGTATCAGGAGATGAAGAAGAGGAAGTTGGAGTTAAGTCTTTTGATAACCTGGATAGAATTTTTGAGTTTTTAGAAGAATTATGATGATATCAATATAGATCAAAACTAAAAGGGGGCGGCCAATTGGACCACCCCCTTTTCTGGTATAAGGTAATTGGTAACATTCTATGATTAACGCTGAAGCACTCCCTCGTTTTGATCGATCATCTTTCTGATATTGATAAGTGCATATCTCATTCTTCCAAGTGCAGTATTGATACTGACTCTTGTCAATTGAGAAATTTCCTTAAAACTCATATCAGCATAATGTCTGAGAATCACAACTTCACGTTGTTCGGGCGGTAGTTTATCAACCAAAGCCCTTATTCTATCATGAGTTTGGCTTCTAATTATCTTTTGTTCAGCGTTGTCATCTGTGATTTGTAGAACATCGAAAATGTCAAATGTTTCCGTTGGTGAGACAGTTGGTCTTCGTTTTTGTTTCCTGTGATAATCAACACACATGTTGTATGCGATTCTCAATGCCCATTGAAGAAATTTTCCTTCATGGTTATACTTTCCTTTTCTGATTGTGTGTACTATTTTGATAAAGACTTCTTGAAAAATATCTTCGGCTAGAGCCTGGTCTTTAACAAATAAGTAAATCTGTGTGTAGATACGTTGACGATGTCTGTTGAGAAGCATTTCAAATGCTTTTTCATTACCGTCTAAATAGTTTAGGATGAGATCCTGATCATTAAGCACTGCTACCTGCATGACTAAAGAGTTTTAGTATGTTCTGAGAAATAATTCAGTAATTGTCAGGTAGAGTTCTAAGGCTTATAGATCAATGTTTAAGTGAAAGAAATGAATTGATGGTTCTAATGAAATTATTGGAACCGCTAACAAGTATAGAGCAAAAAATTTGCCGAGTCAACGATATAGTTGTTTTTTTTCTATTTGTTAACCAAAATTAACGTATGTCAGAAAGATATAATACGAATTTTATGAGCGGCAATATGGGCCAAAAGATCTTATAAAAGAACTACTTTAGTAACCTTTCTCATTTCAGTACTGTTTGAGTTTCCATGAGTGCTATAAAGCCGAAGTCCACGCAAAATTCGACTAAGAAAGATTCTATTTCTTCTTCGGAATCGGACACGAGACATTTCATTGAAATCAAGGGTGCCCGATCGAATAATCTTCGAAATATTGATGTACGACTCCCTAAGAATCAGCTAATCGTCGTCACGGGTGTATCTGGTTCTGGGAAATCTTCGTTAACCATGGATACATTGTACGCAGAGGGTCAGAGAAGATATGTAGAAAGTCTTTCTTCATATGCGAGGCAGTTTCTAATGAGGATGAAAAAGCCTGAAGTGGATCTAATATCAGGAATTTGTCCAGCAATTGCTATCGAACAGAAAGTAAGTACTTCGAATGCCCGGTCAACAGTTGGAACCCTTACTGAAGTGTATGATTATCTAAGATTGCTATATGCAAGGGTAGGAAGAACTTATTCTCCTGCAAGTGGACAAGAAGTGAAAAGACATCAAGTACAGGATGTTGTGGATGCGATTATGAAGGTTGAAGACGGTCAACGAATTCAGCTTTATGTTCCGCTAATGAGCCATTACATAGAAAGAAGTCTAAGTAATGAACTAATCCTCCTACTTCAAAAAGGATATACCAGAATATGGAATGGTAATGCATTGCTGGATATCCAGGATTTTTTGGATTCCGGAAACAAACACCTAGCGAAAGAATGTAAATATTTTACCGAAAAAGGATGGCGTTTGCTTATTGATCGTTTTGCCATTCAATCTGGAGACGAAGAGAACATAAAGCGAATCGCGGATTCCATCAATACCGCTTTTTATGAAAGTGGAGGAGATTGTATTGTGGATATTCTTGATGGAGATGAAATGTGGTTTAACAATCGATTCGAATTGGATGGAATAGTTTTTTTAGACCCTAGCCCAAATCTTTTTAACTATAACAATCCGTATGGCGCTTGTCCTGTTTGTGAGGGATTTGGCAAAGTGATGGGAATAGATGAGAACAAGGTCATTCCAGATATGTCATTGTCGGTATATGAAGAGGCAGTCCAATGTTGGAAAGGTGAAAGTTCAAAGATATGGTTGGAGGCTTTTATTGATGGCGCACAGAATTTCGATTTTCCGATTCACAGAGCATACAAGGATCTTACTGAGGAAGAAATGAAGGTACTTTGGGAGGGTAACGAATATGTGGATGGTATCAATTTGTATTTTGAAACACTACAAGAAAAGCTGTACAAGATTCAGAATAGAGTGCTTTTGTCCAGATATCGGGGAAAAACTAAATGTCATTCCTGTAAAGGTGGAAGACTAAGAAAGGAAGCTACCTATGTGAAAATAGGTGGAAAGTCATTAGATCAGTTGGTAGATATTCCAATAAAAGATTTACTCGGATTTTTTGATGGATTAAAGCTTAACAAATACGACGCAAAAATTGGTCAACGATTATTGTATGAAATCACAAGTCGACTCCGGTTTATGGAAGATGTTGGATTATCCTATTTGACCTTGGGTCGTATTTCATCAACATTAAGTGGAGGTGAAACTCAACGAATAAATCTTACTCGAACCCTGGGGAATAACCTGACTAGTTCAATGTATATACTGGATGAGCCAAGCATAGGATTACATCCCAGGGACACTGGAAGATTGATCAAAGTATTAAAGTCATTGCGAAATTTGGGTAATACCGTCATCGTAGTTGAGCACGAGGAGGATATAATTTCGAGTGCAGATTATTTATTGGATATTGGTCCAATGGCTGGTATTCATGGAGGTCAGATTGTGTATGCGGGCCCATACAAAAACATTTATGAGCAAGCCGAGCATTCACTGACCACGGCCTATATGAGTGGTACCAAGCAAATTCCGGTTCCTAAAAACCGAAGAAAGGGTAGAAACAAGATTTTAATACAAGGTGCGAGACAGCATAATCTAAAGGACATCAATGTGACTATTCCATTAAATGCTTTCACGGTGGTATCCGGAGTATCTGGTTCTGGTAAAACTACGTTGATTAAAAACATACTATATCCAGCACTTAAACAACATCTCGGTGAGCACTATGCTATGTCACCTGGCAACTTTGGTAAATTGGAAGGGGATCTAGGTAGTATTACTCAGGTTGAAATGGTGAATCAAAACCCTATTGGCCGATCTTCAAGATCCAATCCTGTGACATATGTCAAAGCATATGATGCAATCAGGAAATTGATGTCAGATCACCAGTTATCCAAACTTCGAGGATATCAACCAAAGCATTTTTCTTTTAACGTTGATGGTGGAAGATGCGAAACTTGTAAAGGGGAAGGAGAACAAGTTATTGAAATGCAGTTTCTTGCGGATATCAAGCTTGAGTGTGAAGATTGTAAGGGACGTAGATTCAAGCAAGAGATTTTAGAGATTGCATTTAATGGAAAAAATATATCAGAGATTTTAAAATTGACAGTTGAAGAAGCGCTTCAGTTTTTTGCAGACAGCAAAGAAATCTATCGAAAATTGAAACCATTAGATGATGTCGGTTTAGGATATATTACGCTTGGGCAATCATCTTCCACTCTTTCTGGTGGAGAAGCACAACGTGTAAAATTGGCATCCTATCTCGGACGTGAAAAAGCGAATGAAAGAATATTTTTCATTTTTGATGAACCTACCACTGGTCTCCACTTTCACGACATCAATAAGTTACTCATTGCTCTCAACGCTTTAGTAGAACAAGGTCATAGTGTCCTGGTCATAGAGCATAATTTAGAAGTAATAAAGTCAGCAGATTGGTTAGTTGATCTGGGTCCTGAAGGAGGAGAGGAAGGCGGTTTTCTTGTGTTTGAAGGACAACCGGAGGATATAGTTAATTGCAAAGCATCCCATACAGGAAAATATCTTACCGAAAAGCTCTGATAGAGACTCTACCTGGTGTTACAAAAGCATTTTCAATTCTTTCAAGGTACTGGCTTCTTTAGGCTTCTTTTCTTTTTGCCATTGACTAATTTTTGGAGAAATCAAAAGCACTCCGGATTTATGTCTTTTACTGGATTGGATGTTTTTGAATTCAATGCTAAAAACCAATTCAGTCTTAACAGACTTTACCGGACCAAATTTTTCTATGGTGTTGTTTTTGACAAAAGTGGCTATTTCCCGTTCTTCTTCAAATGTCAGACCTGAACTTGTTTTTGTAATAGGGATCAAAGTTTCTTGGTTCCAAACTCCCAAAGTATATTCTGTATTAGATGATGTCTTTCCTTGGGGCGCCTTCATTACGTAGAGTAAAACAGCGTCTAGCGAGAGCGGTTGCGTTCGCCATTTCCACCAGTCAGAGTGTCCCCTTCCGGTAGAATAAGCAGACGATTTTCGTTTCAAGATCAAACCTGAACTAAAAAATGTTCTGCTTTGTAATCTAAGCTCATCAGCATGTTTCCATGATGCTGGCAATAAGACCTCGGAAATCAAAAGACTATCTGGGAAAGATTCTGATACTGTTTGTTCCAGTATTTTACGTCGTCTTTGTAAAGAGAGACTTCTGATATCCTTTCCTTCATATTCTAAAATATCATAAGCAATAAAAGAAACAGGAGCAGTCAACAATAATTTCTTAGTAACATTCTTCTTTCCTATTCTGGATTTGAGAAGATTATACGAGAACGGACGATCAGCAGTAATACACGCAAGCTGGCCATCCATGACTGTGCCATCGGTCAATATTTCCTTGCAATGCAGTAACTCAGGATATTGGTCAGAAATCAATTCTAAATCCCGGTTCCAAATAAATATCTCTCCATTTCTTTTTATCAACTGAACTCTTATCCCTTCCAGCTGCCGCTCCACTAGCCAATCGGAGATTTCTCCCATAGATTTTTTTTGATAGTCCTCAAAAGTCCGGGCCAGACAAAATGCATATGGTTTAGTACTGTTGCTGATAGAGGCTTCAAGAGTAGTAAAGAATGGAAAAGAAATCGATTTAGGATCCCACTTACTATTCATTTTGTAAGCAAGAAAGTGTTCCTCGACTCCGGTCAAAATAGATAAACTTTGAGTAAGACTCTTTTGAGTAACAGCTGTTCTAAAGCTTCCGGTAACTAATTTGTTGAATATGTAACACGTTTCTGGGCTCAAACAACTCCATGCATTCTGAATTGCTATTTTCTTCTCTTCCTTACTTGCATAACTATACTTATGGATATATCTCAACCAATAGTCAAGACCCTTATCAGGAATTGACTTTGGTTCAGGTATGAGAAGGGAAATTGCTTCAGATGGATTGTCAACCATTTGATAACAGTGTTCAAAAAGCCATTGTGGTATTTCAGATACCTCGACAGCCCAATGTTTTAGTATTCCGGAAGTAACCAATCGCTTTGGCCTTTTACCTGAAAGAAGAGCTATAGCACCAATCTTATCTGAATCACTTGCTTTTTCAAAATAGCGAATCAGTTCTGATACAATATTATCCGTATCAGAAGTATTTCCTATTTTATCAACTAGCTTACAAAAGAATTGCATGATTTGGATTCAAAGATAGATCAGTCTGAATTGATTACTTTAGACGAAATCACAATTATGACGCTATGAAATATATTGAAGTTTATCGGAACCTCATATTTCTTCTTTCAGTAATAGTTAGCTCAAGTATTTTTTCTCAGACAGCAAGAGAGATTATTGATAAGAGCATCCAATACCATGATCCAGATGGATTTCTGGAATCCATCTCGTGGACTATGTCATTTGATGAAGTAAGACCTGATCAGAGTGTTCGTAAATCTACATTTATGCTGAATCCTCAAACCATGGATTTTGAAGCTATGCGAACGATAGATAGCAAAGAAGTCCAACTGACTATGAAGAACGGCAAATTTAAAGGCCTTCTTGATGGCCGAGATGATTACTCTGAGGAACAAGCAAAGACATTACGGATCAACAAAGATCGGGCATTGATGATGCGCGATTATTATCACTATCTATGGTGTATGCCTATGAAATTGACTGATCCTGGGACAATCATTGATGAAACGGTCAAGAAAGTTGACTTCTTTGGTCAGGAATTGCTGCAAATAAAGATTACCTATGAATCATCAGTCGGAGATGATATTTGGTATTTCTACTTTGATCCAGGAACTTATGCCATGAAAGGATATCGATTTTATCATGACGAAGAAGTAAATGATGGTGAGTATATTTTATTAGCTGACGAATATGAGCTTGGAAATGTGCGATTACCCAAGAGCAGGATCTGGTATACACACAAGGAGAATAAGTTATTGGGTGAAGACAGATTGATGAAAATAGAATTTGAACTTCCATATTATGAAATTCCAGATTATCCGGAGCATTATTCTGCTTGCACCGTTGTGGCCAGGATGGCAGATGGATTGGGATTTAGATACTATTGGGCAACAGAGGGGTTAAGAGATGAAGATCTAAAATACAAACCAAGTGAAGATGCCCGAACAACATCAGAAACTATTGATCATCTTTTAGGACTATCGGAGTTTATATTAAACTCTGCGCTTCAGCGCTCGAACACGAGGAGAGAGCAAGGCGAAATGAGTTTCACCGAAAAGAGAACTAAAACATTGTTTAATATAAAAAGAGTGGCAGATATTATGCGGTCATGCAATGATCTGTCGAAATATAAGATAGTTACAGAAAGAGGAGAAAATATCACTGAATATCCCTTTTGGAATCAGATCAATGGTCCTATTGCAGACGCATTATGGCATTGTGGTCAAGTGGTATCTTTCAGAAGATCTTCGGGCAATCCTTATAACTCAAAGGCCAGTGTATTTACAGGTAAAGTAAGGGAATAAACACTTACGGAATGCTGGCTTATTGAATCAATTAGTTTCTGAATCCTCTCATTGATACTATGTGGTTACTACACGAGCATTCCATCCGGACTCCCTCAGATATTTAGTAAAAAAGTCTGTGTAGCCATGAGTCACATAGACATTTTCGGCTTCTGTGGCCTGAATAGCCGATAGCAAACCTTTCCAATCAGCATGATCAGATATTACAAAAGCCTGGTCGACATTTCTTCTTTTTCGTGTATTATTCAACATCATCCAACCCGATGCTGCTGCAGTATCATAGGGAATTAATTGATCAACCCAATCGGCATTCATTATCGAAGGGGTAGCGACCATTATATTTCCAACTAATGATTTCTTATTTATATCGGGAGTGAAAAGGGTCGTTGCTTTAATAGGGATCCCATGATTTCTAATAACCGAATTTATACCTTCAACAGCGCTATCCGTATATATTGATCCAATTGAAGGATCAAGATCGTGAATAATGCGTTGGGCTTTGCCCAGAGCGTAAGCTAGTATAATGCTAACCTTATTATTGGCTTGATTAAGAGCCCACCATTCATTCAGTTGATTAGCTGTAATGGCTGGATCATCCCATTTATAAATGGGAAGTCCGAAGGTAGACTCGGTAATAAAATGATGACATTTGACTGGTTCAAATGGCTCTGTGAATCCATCAGCGGCCACTTTGTAATCCCCGGATACTACCCAGATTTCACCTTTGTATTCAGCACGAATCTGAGCAGAACCGATGATGTGTCCCGAAGGGTGGAAAGAAAAATTTACACCATTAATATTTAAGGATTCGTGGTATTCGATAGAATCGCAATCAATTTTGCCTAATCGATGTCGTAGAATAGGTTTAGAGGCATGTGTACAAAGATATCGCTTATGGCCCCGTCTTGCGTGGTCTGAATGTCCATGTGTGATGAGCGCTCTATCCACCTTTTTCAAAGGATCTATATAGACTTCTGCACGGGGGCAATAGATACCTTTATTTGTGAACTTGATCAATGACACATTTTAGATTTTATACTTCATTTTTACCAATTCTGGCGGATTCAACATGATAAAGCCAACCTAATCCCAGAAGACAAATGGTTAGACCTAAAAATTCTCGCATCCATTCGATATGAGGCGAAGTGGCTTTCATTTCACCAACGATTGAAGGCATATCTTCATTAACCCAGTTTATTACGTTTGGTATGTATAAAACGGCCACTATTCCAAAAGCTAGAATCAGCAACAGAATCACAGCTCTTGAAATGGGTTTCTTTGCACTGACCAAATACATGAATCCTACAATACCGTAAGCAGCAATCCAAAGCCATGGATCTGGATCGTTGAATTGAACCACAGCAAATGCAATGAATAAGATACCAATAATTATTCTCGCCATCATTACATTAGAATTGATAACGCAGTCCCAAATGAACGCTTCTTGGCAGTATTGGAAATACTACGAATCTACCATCCGGGTTATTTTGAATATAGTCAGAGGTTGCTTGATTAGCACTACTACCA
>JAHHJQ010000359.1 GCA_018680005.1 Bacteroidia bacterium
GGCAGTGGGTATTGATATCGCAGGCAAGCCTGGCATCGTACTCGTTGCGGGTTTGCAAGGATCAGGTAAAACAACTTTTTCTGCCAAACTGGCCAACTTTCTAAAAACCAAAAAGCGCAAACACCCACTATTGGTAGCCTGTGATGTCTATCGTCCGGCTGCCATAGATCAAATATCCGTACTTGGAGAACAAATCGGGGTCCCGGTCTATAAAGAAATAGACAATAAAAATCCGGTTGAAATTGCGACCAATGCTATAGCTTCCATAAAAGGGACAGATACTGATGTAGTCATCGTTGATACAGCAGGTAGATTGGCAATCGATGAATTGATGATGAATGAAATTTCAAACATCCAAGAAGCTCTCCAGCCTACGGAGACGCTCTTTGTCGTGGATTCCATGACAGGTCAGGATGCGGTCAATACTGCCAAGGCCTTTAACGAAATCATTGATTACGACGGAGTTGTTCTTACCAAATTGGATGGTGACACAAGAGGAGGTGCCGCTCTATCCGTGAAATACACAGTTGGGAAACCGATCAAATTTATCAGTACAGGTGAAAAGATGGATACAATTGATGTTTTCCATCCAGAACGAATGGCACAGCGGATCCTTGGAATGGGAGACGTCATTTCACTGGTCGAAAGAGCACAGGATCAATTTGACGAGAAGGAAGCCAAGAAACTTGAAAAGAAGATTAAAAAGAATCAGTTTGACTTCAACGACTTCCTGAGTCAGATGAAACAGATCAAGAGGATGGGAGATCTCAAGTCACTTGTGAATATGATACCCGGCATGAACAAAATGGCTAAAAACCTGGATATCGACAACAGCGCTTTTGCGAAAATTGAATCCATCATTTTTTCAATGACTCCAGAGGAACGAGCCAATCCTCAAGTTTTGAATATGAGCCGTAAACAAAGAATTGCAAGAGGTTGCGGAAAGAATATTCATGAGATCAACATGTTTATCAAGCAATTTGATCAGATGAGAAAGATGATGCATATGATGTCCAAAGGAAATTTTCCCAATATGATGGGCGGTGCCGGTGGATTTCCAAACATGAGACGATAAAAAAACCGCTGTAAATTATTTACTGCGGTCTTCTGATTCCATTAGTCTAATTTGGATCTCTTGGGAATTATTTATCCTGTAATTTCAATTTCTTCGATTAGTTCATGACATTCTTCCGTTATAATACGCATCATATATTTTCCAGCCTCTAAGTCCGTTACTTCTACCTCACAATTGTTGATATCATCCATATCTGAAATTTCCTTTTCCTTATATACTAGATCTTCTCTAAGAATCGCAAAACTTTGCACCTTTGCTCTTAAGTCAGAAAAATCTAACATTAATTTTTTATGCTGTTCTACATTATTTAGTGTATAGTAAAGCAAGCTGTTGTCTTCAAATGAAATGAAATTGACTCCGGTATGAAATTTAACATTGAAAAGCATAGTCAGAATCAGAGTTACTGCGATAGCGATAAGCATAAGTAATCAGTTGTGTTGTGTGTGTGCGAATTAGATCGTGCCGGAGGGTAGGACGACAGAGAAATAACAAATGATGTGCCACTGAACAAATGTTAAATGTCACAAATGATGAATACTATTAATCCTCTGCCGAAAGTGTTAACATCATTTTCGAAAGTGAACAGTCCAAATACAATTATTAAACGGTAGAAGCATATATACATGTCTGAAAGTCAACAAATTAAGATCGGAATCATTCGAGAAGGCAAAATTCCACCTGACTCCAGAGTAGTACTCACGCCTGATCATTGTCATAAAATTCAGGAGAAATATAATATCCAAATTCTAGTTGAGCATAGTGAAAATCGATGTTTTGACAACGGAACCTACTCACAAAAAGGCATAAAAGTGGTCAAAAATATCGAAGACTGTTCCATTCTTTTAGGAGTCAAAGAAGTCCCCATCGACGAGTTAATACCGAATAAAACCTATTTCTTCTTTTCACATACTATAAAAGGTCAGGTATATAACAGAAAGCTACTTCAGGCAATTCTTGACAAAAAAATAAGACTAATTGATTATGAGGTGTTGACCAATGAAGCAGGGCAAAGAGTTATTGCGTTTGGACGTTTTGCTGGCATGGTAGGAGCTCATAATGCGTTGTATACATACGGACAAAGAACTAGTCTATTTCATCTCGACAGGATGACAGCTTTTGATGTCTATAATGATGCTGTACAGCAATATAGAATTATCAATTTTCCAAATATAAAGGTCGTAGTAACAGGAATGGGAAGAGTAGCCAATGGAGCATGCGAAGTTTTGGATGATATGGGATTCACAAGGGTAAAACCTTTAGATTTCACTACTTCCTGTTATAATAATCCTGTTTACACCCAACTGGACGTTACGGACTACGCCAGGCATAAAGAAGGGAAAGACTTTTCACAAACCGATTATTTTGAGAATCCTCAATCATTTGAGAGCAATTTCAGATCGTTTTACGTGGCCGCTGACATTTTTATTAACGGAATATTCTGGGATACTCGAGCACCTGCATTCTTTACCACTGATGAAATGAAACAAGCTGAGTTTCAAATCAGTGTAATCGCTGATGTCACCTGTGATATTGCCCCTGAAACTTCTGTACCCTCTACGCTCCGAGCCAGTACAATTGCTGACCCAATTTATGGATATGATCCTCGAACCGGAACTGAAACAAAGCCTTTTCAAACGGATTGCATTGATGTCATGGCTGTAGATAATTTACCTAATGAAATGCCCAAAGACGCTTCAACAGCATTTGGCGAACAATTTATTGAGCATATATTACCAATTCTGACGAAGGAATTTAATCACCCAATGATTCAACGTGCGACAATCGCTGTAAATGGACATCTGGGGCCTCACTTCCAGTATCTTCAGGATTTTGTTAATGGAGCACCTCTGAAGTAGGAGGTTGATAGGAAGATAGTTAGGTTAAAAACCTAACCATCAAAGTTTAAGGAATCAGTCTAGAAATTAGAAGCTGCGATTTCTCTCAATTTTACTACGTCAAGGATCCGGATTTCATCCTTTTCTACAACTATAATATTATCTGATTTGAAATCACTCAAAGTACGAATTGTAGATTCTACTGCACTGCCCGCCATATTGGCCAAGTCTTCTCTCGAAATTTGAATGGCATCACCGCTCTTCAAGTTATCATGCACTTTATCACCAAATCTTAACAAAGCTCCTGCAATTTTCTCCCGAAGTGAACCAAAGGCCAATTCATTTAATCTACTTTCGTGATCCTGCTTTTTTTTGATTAACTGTCTTAAAAAGAAATCATAATGAATTGTATTTTCTCGCACCGCATCAAGTAGTCGATCCTTACTCAATTGGGACACCTCAGTCCGTTTCATGGCTACTGATTCAAAAGTATAGGGACCTCGAATCCAGGCATTCTCAAATCCAATGATTTCTCCGGGGCCAACAACGCTTATAATTATTGTTTTACCAAGATGATTTGTTGACTGCAATTTGATCATGCCACCTCTAACCAGATAAACAAAGTGCGGATTTCTTCCTTGTTCGAATAAGGCTTGCCCTGAGGAGAATGTCCGTATTTCACCGGTCTCAAAAAGTGAATTAATGTTTGCAAGTGATTTTTGGATTTGGAATTCATAATCTCCTGTGAATCCAGACTGACTTCGTTCGGACAGTTGAAGCCGAGTTTCCACAGCCTCCAAAAGTTCTATATCATCAAAAGGTTTGGTAATAAAATCAGAAGCACCTAATCCCATGCCTCTTCGGATGTCCCTTTTCTCGGTTTTGGCGGTTAGGAATATGAAAGGAACTCTAAATGCACTTTTGTGTTGACTGAGTATTTTGAGCACCCCGAACCCATCCAACTCCGGCATCATGACGTCACAGATGATCAAATCAGGAGATTCGGATATTGCCATTTCCACCCCCTTTTTACCATTGAAAGTGGATATGACATCGTAACCAGACAATTCCAATATCTCGCAAAGATTTTCTCTTACATCAGTGTTATCTTCGATAACGAGTATTCTTGGCATTTATATAGGGATTTCAATGAAAAATGTTGTGCCTTCTCCCAGATTGCTTTTAAACGAAATCGTGCCATGAAGAAGCTCTACATATTGTTTGACAATATGTAATCCTAATCCAGTTCCTTGGATATTTTCAACATTTGAGGCTCTAAAAAATCTTTGAAATAGATGTTTCTGATCTTCTTCTGGAATACCCATTCCATTATCAGAAACCAAAATTTTCATACTTCCATTATTCATGCTTACATCACATCTTATCTTCCCTTCCATTCCTGAATACTTTATGGCGTTTGAAAGCAAATTGAACAAGATATTCTTTAATACCCGTTCATCTAAATCTATTTCCGTGACATCTATGTCAATGTTCCGTGTCAGGCTCTGATTACCTTTGAGCAACGTGCTGATCTCATCCGCGATCTCGTTGATCAAATCAGGTATGTTCACTGGTATCCGATTGACGGCAACCTTACCTTCTTCCAATCTGCTCAAAGAAAGGAAATCATTGAGGATACCAGTTAAATTCGCAACTGAAGATTTGATCCTGTTGATGTGTTTTTCTCTTTTGGGATGGTCTAGAGTATTGGGATATCGTGCGATCAGAGAGGCTGAAGAAAGAATAGTACTTAAAGGTGTTCTAAATTCATGTGAAGCCATAGTTACAAATCGTGACTTTAGTTCACTCAGGTCCTTTTCTCTGGACAGCGCCACAGACAATTCCTGGGTACGGTCAAGGACTTTTTGTTCCAGTTCATTGTTTAATTCAATGAGTTTGTTCTGAACATCTTTAAAATCACTAAGATCATGAATAATACCAGTAAAGATCACACGATTATTCAAGAAAACTTCTCCGACAGCTAATCGGATTGGAAATATGGAGCCGTCCTTTCGCTTTCCCGAAACTTCCCTTCCGATACCTATAATTTTCTTCTCCCTTGTTTTCTGGTATCTCCGCATATATTGATCATGATCCGACTTATGCGGTTCAGGCATGAGCATGCTCACATTCTTACCAATGACTTCTTCCTCTTCATATCCGAACAAAGTTGAAGCAGATTTATTCATCGACTCAATTAATCCCTTATCACTAATGGTTATGATCCCGTCAATTGCTGTATCGATGATACCTTGGAGTTTGAGTGCAATATCTCTATGATTTTCAGACATAGATGGACCAATTGAGAATGACTAGATTATCCGCAGGTGGATCAAAGCTTGTCGTATTCATGTGTTAATAAATGCGCAAATATTGTTTTCTATGGTTCCTAAAAGATCATCAGTATTTCGTTTTTCAAATGATCTACCCGTCACCTGCTCAAAAAGCTCAATATATCTTTCTGTGACCACATCTACAAAATCATCAGGCATATCAGGCATCAGTTGTCCTTCTAATCCCTGAAATCCATGGTCCATGAGCCACTCTCGGACAAATTCCTTTGACAATTGCTTTTGATGCTCTCCTTGTGCTTGTCTTTCAGAATAGCCATCTGCAATATAATACCTACTGCTATCGGGGGTGTGAATTTCATCAATCACATATACTTTACCATCGTGAATTCCAAACTCATATTTCGTGTCTACAAGTATTAAACCCTGTTTCATCGACATTTCAGTTCCCCTTTCAAAAAGTGCATTTGTATATTGCTCTAGTTGTTCATATACATCAGGTTCAACAATCTTTTGTTGAAGGATTTCCTCTTTTGAAATATCTTCATCATGGCCCGATTCAGCCTTGGTC
>JAHHJQ010000360.1 GCA_018680005.1 Bacteroidia bacterium
TTCCTTTTGATTTCAACGCTTACAGTCAACCGGTCATCGAAAACAAACTAACCAATATCAACATGGTATTGACATTAGGTACAAAGTTTTGATTTAAGATTATCTAATTTTGATGCTCCACAAAATCACTTTGAATGGAGCTCAACTACCTGGTAAAAGAAGTCATTGAGATTGCCCGTGCTGCAGGAACCATCATCATGCAAGTGTATAATGAATACCAGGATATTCAAATTCAGGAAAAGTCTGATAAATCTCCGCTTACGATAGCAGATCAAAAATCAAACGAGATTATCGTTGCTGGTTTAAATCAACTCGCAATTAACTATCCCATTGTTTCTGAAGAAAATAAGACCATTCCATATGAAGAAAGGGTGAAATTCAATCGATTTTGGATGGTGGATCCCTTGGATGGAACGAAGGAATTCATCAAACGAAATGGAGAATTTACAGTGAACATCGCACTGATTGACAATGGGATCCCTATTCTGGGTGTTGTTTATGCTCCTGCTTTAGATTTGATGTATTGGGCCGTAAAAGAAATTGGTGCCTACAAAGTTGTTCAAGAAGAGGATGTCGGAATCTTTGCTTCACATTTCAGTGCTGTTGATACAGCATTAAGGATTGTATGCTCCAGGTCCCATATGAATGAAGAGACCAAAGCTTTTGTCGGACAATTGGCAAAACCTGTATTAGTACCAACTGGAAGTAGTCTGAAAATCGTTTATCTAGCAGAAGGCAAAGCCGATATTTATCCAAGATTGGGCCCTACCATGGAATGGGATATCGCTGCTGCTCAAATCATACTCGAAGAAGCCGGTGGAAGCGTTAAGGAAGCTGAAAAACTCCAAAACATGACGTACAATAAAGAAAATATGCTCAATCCATATTTTGTCGCATATGGTCAGGGAGATATATCTTCCTTGTTTCTTCCTGAAATTTCTGAATGAAGGAGATTATTAACAAAGTACTATGGCTGAGTGTCGCAATTCTGATGTTGGGCTTGCCGCTTTCAAAGGCGCTTATCTCGATAGGCACTGTAGGAATTATTATTGCTGCAATTAGTTATAAAGTAGTCAATCCAACTTCAGTTCCTGTTAGGCAATATTTACCGATTCTTGCTCCTGGCTTATTTTATATCTTCCATTTGTTGAGTCTTTGCTATTCTACAGATACAATGGAAGGTTTGGATCAGCTTGTCCGTCAACATGCTGTGATTACTATACCTTTTGTTTTTGGGATGGCTTCGGATTGGTTCAGGAAAAACATAAAGCAATTGTTGGATGTCTTTATATATGCTTGTGCCCTGGGTTCGATGATCACCATGATTTTTTATATCATACCAGAATCCAATGTCCGTTCACTAACAGAATCAATAGGATTTTTTCAATCTTATCCAGATCATGTAGATCGATTGAAATTTGGACTTTATTCTCCATTTATAGATCGATTACATTTCTCTTACTTGCTTGGATTTGCGGTCTTGTATGAAGGCTATCTCCTGGCAAATAAACGGAGTTTTTCGCTACGCTTGCTACTGGTTATATTGTTCCTCATTACCTTTCTTTTTCTCGGAGGACGAGGTGCACAAATAGCTTTGATATTATCAGTATTAGTCAGTACCATTATCTATTTTACCAATCACATTAAGCGGCAAAATCTTTCTAAATCAGATCTCCAACAAAGATTTACTATCATTTTGGGTGGCGTGGTGATAGCCGCCATAATGATTCCATCTTTAGCATACCGGTATATTCCTGCAATTCAGAAACGGTATGATCAGATGGCGTGGGAGTTAGAACATTTTCGCACTGGAGAATACCTCCAAATGGACTACGAAAATTTTACAACATTGACTAGGATAAGAGCTTTGCAAAACGCGTGGTCCTTAATTGAGATCAATCCAGTTTTTGGTGTAGGTCTTGGAGACTTCACAGCGTCAATGAATACAGCAAACTCGAAATATGAGGATCGGTTACCTGTCCATAATCAAAATTTCTTTCTCTATTTATGGGCTAGTTCTGGATTAGGTGCGTTGCTTACTTTTTTCATCGGATTAGGGTACTATTTGAAAACTTTGTATCAGAAATCTGAAGACTTCAGTATCAAATATTTAGGCATAGGCTATCTGATATTTGTCCTTATCTGTAGTATGTTCGATGTTATTTGGATATATCAAATTGGAAATCTCAGTCTTCCTGTATTCTTATCTTCAATATTTATACTTCATTTGAATTATCCGGAAAGTAGCCGTAACTAAATGCAAATACTTCATCTTTCTTCGGAAATGACTTGGCGGGGCGGCGAACAGCAGATTGCATGGCTTATCCGGGAGCTAAATGTATTGACACATAGGTCTCATGTCTTTTGCCCCAAAGATTCTGTACTTGGCAATTACTGCATAAATAATGAGATCCCTGTGACCCAATACAAAAAAGGAACAGGAATAAGTCTTCCTGCTTCACGAAAGTATGCTCGCCTTTGCCGATCAATACAACCAGATATTGTTCATATTCATGATTCCAACTCGCAAACCACATCACTAATTGCCTGGCATATTTGGGGTATTAAACTGCCTTTGGTATTGAGTAGAAGAGTAGATTTTCCAATAGCTACAAACATTTTTTCTGCCTGGAAATACAATCACCGTTCGATCTGTAAAATCATTTGTGTATCAAAGGCTATAGATGCGATTGTTCGACCCAAAATCCGGCAAAAAGAGAAGATTGTAATCATTCATGATGGCATCGATGTCGATAGATTTCCTCCACATCCAACTCGCAGACTTCGAGATTTGATCAAAGTTGACGATCAAACTACAATCTTAGGAAATGTGGCTGCGCTTGTAGACCATAAAGATCATTCAACCTTTATTAAGGTAGCATCATTAATATCCGTCCAAAATCCTGAAGCGAAATTTGTCATCATTGGCGAAGACCTGGGACAAAAGAAAATGCTTCAGAACTTAGCAACATCTCTGGATTTGTCAGACAAAATATACTTTTTGGGATTCCGAAAGGATATCCCAGATCTGATTGGTGATATGAATGTCTTTCTATTCACTTCAAAAACTGAAGGGCTTGGATCGGCATTAATGGATGCAATGGCTGCCGGTTTGCCAATTGTAGCAACCAACGCTGGTGGAATTGGTGAAATAGTGGAACATCAAAAAAGTGGTTGGATTGCTGATGTTGGCTCTATAGAGGGTCTTGCACAAGGAGTGCGGTATGTATTAGACAATCCCAAAAAGGTTCAGAATTGGATAGCAAGTGGTAAAGCAATGGCACAAAACTATTCTGCATGTAAAATGGCTTCGTCAACACTTGAGGTGTATCAAAACGTTCTTGACAGTTTTAAAAATGATTAAATAACCTCTATTTTGAGAATAGCGTTTCAACTAAATACAAATAATTGCTTTGCCCTTGGGAACTATTGGCATATTTAATGTTGTTTTAATTGCCAAATGCCGTATGATTCTTTACGAATACCGATCATAATGCTATTTAATTTGTACTGAAATTCAATGTTACAACAACAAATAATTGAGTTCTAGCGTAAATGATACTGACTTACGAATACTAATATTAAAATAAAACACCATGCGACTCATTCTTTTCACTTCCATGATTCTTGGCCTGACCCTGTTTGGTTGTAAGTCAAGCGATATAGCCAAAGCTCCACAGCAAAAAGGGATCAATTTTAAAATGGATAAAGAATTTGCCAATGTCCTTGAGCAGGCAAAGGCTGAAAATAAACTAGTATTTATAGATTTTTATGCGGATTGGTGCATGCCTTGCAAGATGATGGAAAGAGATGTCTTTTCTGATGAAGAAATCGGAGAATTCTTTAACCGGGAATTTATCAACATTAAGGTAGATACCGAAAAAGATAATGGCCCCGACATGGCTGCAATCTTCGGAGTCCATGCCTTGCCAACGCTTCTCTTTGTAGATGAAATTGGCAGAGTCGTTGAGCGACAAGAAGGCGCAGTTTATCATTCAGACCTACAATCTATAGCGAAGAAAGCATTAAGTCAGAAAGCAACCATGACTTATTTAAACCAATATTAAACAGATTCTTGATCAAAGTAATCAAAGACCTTCTTACCAGCAGCCTTACCAATAGCAGATTGAAGTGATAATAAGTCCAGCTTTCTAATCTTGGAAACTGACTTGAATTTACGTATCAGCTTTTCTATAGTTTTCGGACCTATACCAGAAATGCTCTCCAATTCGGAATTGAGAAAATTTTTAGAGCGCATGTCTCTGTGAAATGTAATAGCGAATCTGTGCGCTTCATTTCTTAGTTGTTGGATCAATTTGAGTGATTCTGATTTTTTGTTGATATACAATGGAATCGGATCTTCCGGAAAAAATATCTCTTCCAGCTTTTTCGCAATGCCTACTAATTGGATCTTATCTTCTAAACCTATTTCTTTGATAATCTTGTGAGCAGCACTAAGCTGTCCTTTCCCTCCATCTATTATCACTAGTTGAGGCAAAGCCTCATCGTCTTTTAAGAGCCTTGCATATCTTCTTCTTACAACTTCTTCCATGGAGGCAAAATCATTCGGTCCTTCCACGGTTTTAATGTGAAAGTGCCGATAATCCTTCTTGGAGGGTTTGGCGTTCTTAAATACCACACAGGATGCTACTGGATTGCTTCCCTGAATGTTCGAATTATCAAAACATTCGATATGTAATGGTAAACGTTCCATGTGCAGATCTTCCTTCATCGTATTCAATATTCGTTCAGCCGTAGTCTGCTTGCGGATTTTTCCGAGTGCCTCCTTTTTCTTTTGAAAAAGATAGTATTGAACATTCTTTTGAGATAGCTCTAACAGCCTCAGCTTATCACCTCGCTGCGGAACTATAATTTCCGCATCTGTTACTGGATTGGTGATATTTAAATTAACCAGTATCTCGGGAGCGATACTATTGAATTTCTCCCTTATGACAGGAATTGCGTATGTCAATAGATCGGGATTTTCCCGATCCAAATTTTTTGTGAATTCGGCCGTATGTGTATTAATTATCGCACCATTAATCACCTTGATATAATTGACATAAGCTTCTTCCTCATCACTGGCCAATGTGAATACATCCACATCTTTAATGGATTGGCTTACCACCGTTGATTTATGTTGGTAGTCCTCAAGTGCTGACAGCTTTTCTTTGATAATTTGTGCCTTTTCGAATGCCAGATCCTGGCCCAATTTTACCATTTCATTTTTGAAATGTGACTTCACCGGTCCAAAATTTCCCCTTAGTATATTTTTGATTTGCTTAACCTTGGCATTATATGAATCCTCTGATTCCAGATTTTCGCAAGGTCCTTCGCAATTCTTGATATGATATTCGAGACAAACTTTGAACTTGCCTTTATCAATGTTTGATTGGGACAAATAAAAATTACATGTCCTCAATGGAAATAAATTCTTGATTAGATCCAAAATGATCTTCAGGCGTGCTTTTGAAGTATAGGGTCCATAGTATAAAGAACCATCTCGAATCACATTTCTGGTTATGAATACCCTCGGAAATCTCTCCTTTTTGATACAGACATAAGAGTAGGACTTTGCATCCTTAAGCTGGATATTATATCTGGGCTGAAATTTCTTTATTAGTGTATTTTCTAACAAAAGTGCATCTTGCTCCGTTTGAACAATGATATATTCGATTCGATGCGCATTTTTGACCAAGGTTCTGGTTTTATTGCTCAGATGTTTTTTAGCCCCAAAGTAGGAGGAAATTCTACTTTTTAAGTTTTTCGCCTTTCCGACGTATAGAATTTTATCGTCCTTGTCCAAATACTTGTAGACACCGGGCTCCTTGGGAAGTGTAGGTAAAATTGATCGATAATCTTCGATGGTCATATGCTAAGTGTCCTGACCGAAAAGATCTCCTTGCTCATCATCAATATCAAATTCAATTGTATCTCCAGGT
>JAHHJQ010000373.1 GCA_018680005.1 Bacteroidia bacterium
GCATGGGCCACATACCAAACTCTTCCCCTTCATTGAGTCCCCAGTTCATATCGACTACATTCAATCGGGATCGATCTACATCTACAAGTAATGCATCCCAACCACCTAGATGATGAAGTCCATATAATGTGCAGATCACGATGCCTGCAAAGAGGATCAACATCTGAATAACATCGCCCCAAACTACTGCTTTCATACCTCCCTGATATGAATAAATAATCGTGATGATCCCTGCCAGTAAAATTGTCTGCCAGTTGGGAATACCCATCACTGCCGATAGTACGATCGCAACCGTATAGATCATAATGCCTGTAGCAAATGAACGGCTGATCTGAAATACCAGACTGATCAGAATACGTGTGCTTTTATCAAATCGCTTTTCAAGAAATTCATAGATACTCACAACACCGGCATTATAAAGCGGTGGGATCAAGACGACAATCAAAAAGATCATTGCCAGTGGTACTGCCAGTTCAAACGTCAACCATTGAAAACCTCCGTTGGCTTTTAGCCCAACAAATGCCGCGGCAGAAATGAAGCTGATCGCAGAGAGTTGCGATGCCATCGTAGAAAGACCCATCTCAAACCAACCAAAACTCCGGCCTCCCAGAAAATAGTCTTCCTTGGTTTCATTGTTTTTGAAAAAATATCCCAGGCCAAGCAGACCTACGGCATAAACTATGATGATAATGATGTCAAGAAGATTCATTGGGTAGAATTGGAATTTCGTTGGCTCTAAACTAAGAATTATTATAACCTGGACTCCTATTCCCTGAAGTATACCAGCCACTTGTCAAAATCCTCAACACTTGAATAATCGGAGATCAGATATTCATATTCTGATGGAAGACGATCCTTACGAACCACAAAAACAGATGGCATTTTTACGAGCGACTCTAAAACCGTCTGTCCTTCCGGATCGCTCACATCAATCAAATTTCGTTTCCAGGAATCGTCCTCCTGAAATTCGGTTCGTCTCCTCAATGAAAAATCCCGATGATAAATACTGATTATTGGCTTTTCCAATTCAAAAGAAAGCGATGGGAGGCGTTTGTCCCAGACGAGTATTTTTTGATCTTCAAGATTCTCTTCAACAATGAAATCTGCTATTGGACCTGTCCCGTTGATCTGGATTTCCATCTGCCCCATCGCGCTTTTGGCTATTGGAACTATGCTCAAAGGCATAACCAGAGACAATAATACCAGTGAATCTTTGGAATTCTTGATGATCAAATAGCCGAGTAAGCCTAATCCGACCACGATGGCAATCCAGGTAGACGGTGTGGTCTTTATTTGAAAATCCGGTAAGATCCCAAAGCAGAACAGAATTAATCCACCTATCAAGAGCAGATAAAAGATCCAGTTGATGTAGAAATATTTTCTTAGCCTTCTGTAGTCCAACTCATCGATACACCACCCGATGACCAGAGCAAAATACATCGTTAGCGGAAGTACATAAAGCACCAATTTAGAGCTGGATGCGGTAAAGAAAAGGAATGGTATAAGGAGGCCAAAAATAAAAAGGAATCGGATCTCCCGGGTTTTGGTTTTCCTTATGTGTACAATGGCCTCAGGTAAAAGAAATACAAGAGGCACAAGCGTCGCTGGTAAAAATGCAAAATAGTACCAGATAGGTTCATTCCTTTGCAATTTCTCAGCTTCGAATATACGGTCACCCAACTGTTCTCCGATAAAGAAATGATAGAACAACTCGGATTTGATCATGAGCGCAATAAACCAGGCTCCACCCATAGCAATCATCAGTAAGGTACCCAGACCAAAATGCCAGCCATTTTGTCGATCATCAATCTGCATGATTTTCCGTATCGGATAAATCATCAAAATGGGTATGAGTATTCCTACCGGGCCTTTGGTAAACAATGCCAGCCCTAGGGCCACAAAAAACCAATAGATAAATATCACTCGTCTTTGTCCATAGTACCGCACCAGGAAATAGACCGCCAAAATCTCAAACGTATTTAAAAAGGCATCCGTTGTGAGATTGAGGACCGACATAAGAACGAGCGGTAGCCCTGCATAAATGATGGCGGCATAACGGCCTTTATTTTCGTCCTGAAATAAAAGTGAACCTATCCGGTAGACCAGGAAGATTTGCAGGAGATACGCTATCTGTAAAAAGAATCGGGCCCCGAATGCGTTCACACCAAATATTTCTAACCCTACTGCCGAAATCCAATACGTCATCAAAGGCTTGTCCATATGATAGATACCCAATAATTGAGGCATCAACCAGTCCCCTGATGCAAGCATTTCTCTCGGTATTTCAGCATATCTGGCTTCACTGGATTCCAAAACGCCCCATGCACCAAGGTTCCACAAGGAAAAAAGAAAGAGGATCGACAGAAGGAAATAGATGAATTGCGATTGCTTCACAGCGTGGATTCGTGTCAAAGTCGCCAAGATAAGAGATCAGTGAACAATTCATTCCACAACTAATAATTATCTTCACTTCAATCAATATGATTCAATATGGCTTACGATGAGTATCAGGCAGATAGAATTCGCCATGTACTGCAGGATAAAAACATAGGTTTTGAGGAAAGGAAAATGTTTGGAGGTATATGCTACATGGTAGACGATAAAATGTGTGTGGGCACGATGATCAATAAAGAGAGTGGTGAACCCTATTTAATGGCACGGATAGGCGAAGAACTTTTTATTAAGAACCAACATCGCAAAGGAT
>JAHHJQ010000374.1 GCA_018680005.1 Bacteroidia bacterium
CCCGTATTCCGTACCTGCATACAGTAAACCTTCACGATCAGGATCTTCTCTGACTACACGTACTGGATAATCGGCAGGTATTCCTTTGGTAATCAACTTCCAGGATTTCCCGAGGTTCATGGTTTTGAAAATATAGGGTTTCCAATCACCCAATTGATAGCGCAATACGGTTGCGTACGCTTTGGAATTATTATGGCTGGATGGTTCTACTCCATCAACCCGACCTCCTTTAAAAGCTGCTGGGGTGGCATTCTTCCAATCTTTTCCGCCATTGGTGGTCACATGAACTAAACCATCGTTAGATCCTACCCAAATCTGGCCTTTAGCGATCTTGGATTCTTGTATTGAATAAATGGTACTATATATTTCCTCGCCGGTAACATCTCTCGTTATTGGTCCCCCGGAAGCATACTGTTTATCAGCTTCAAATGCAGTTAGGTCAGGTGAAATTGTTTCCCATGTCTTACCATCATCCCTGGTCGTATGTACATATTGAGAGCAATGATAAACCAAGTCAGGATCATGCGGTGAAACGTGAATCGGAGAAACCCTTTGAAATCGATAGGGTAGATCTTTTGGATCTGTACTGTAAATATTTATGGCGCCAACATAATACTGTTGCTCTTGTCCGGTAAGTTTATTGAATACCCCAAAACGACCTTTACAATTCGAGTAGACGATGTTGTGATTGCCCGGTTTTGGCACAGCAGGACCTGTTTCACAACCGCCGGTATTACGTATATAGGCATTTCCCCCTGCCTGCACACCATGAGGTGGATTGCTGGGTACACTAATGGTGGAGTAGTTATCCTGCTGGCCCGCATATAACCAATATGGAGATTGGTCATCAACTTCTACCTGATAGAGTTCTGCCGTAGGCTGGTTAAACTGAGTCGACCAGGTCTTCCCACCATTGAATGTGACGTTCGCTCCGCCATCATTGGCCTGAACATAGTTGTCGGAATTATCGGGATTGATCCATATATCATGGTTGTCTCCATGTGGTGTACTATATCTCTTCCACGTCTTACCTCCGTCCGTGCTTTTCTCAAATCGGGTTGCGTTATTATATATAACATCGGCGTTATTTGGATCTGCATCGATATTGCAATAATAAAATGGTCGATCCGTCAGCGACTTTTTGCTACTCACATGTTGCCATGTTTCTCCGTCATCAGATCTGTACAGTCCCTCTTTTCCTGCAGGCGCTTCGACTAATGCATATACCCGCTCAGGTGACGCTGAAGAAACAGCAAGATCGATTTTACCTAACAATTCTATAGGCAGCCCTTCATTAATAGCATTCCAGGTTGCTCCACCGTCTGTTGATTTTCTGATACCACCATCATTGCGCCCACCGGACTGTATTGTCCAGGGTTTGCGTTCCGCTTTCCAGAGTGAAGCATATATAACTTCTGGGTTACCCGGTTTGAATTCAACATCAACGACTCCTATTGAGTCGGAAATGAAAAGTATTTTTTCCCAGGATGTTCCACCGTCTTTGGATCGATAAACACCTCGTTCAGGATTTGGATTGAATGCCTGTCCTATAGCCGCTACAAAGACAATATTGGGATCTTTGGGATGTACCTCTACAGCTCCGATTTGTCCAACATTTCTAAGACCAACATGCTTCCATGTTTTACCGGCATCTGTGGATTTATAAACGCCTTTTCCTGCGATAACATTCGATCGGAGACCATCCGATCCGGTTCCGACATATACGATGTTGGGATCAGATACAGATACTTGTATATCACCTATGGAGGGCGTTTCAAAATATCCATCCGATATATTCTTCCAGGAAACTCCGGCATCGGTAGTTTTCCAGACTCCACCACCTGTGGCGCCCATATAATAAGTCTGGTCATCTCCTACAACCCCACAGACTGTCGTGACACGCCCCCCTCTGTCGGGACCAACACAGCGATACTCAAATATGTCGAGTAGGGATTGGTCAATTTGCGCATTTACACATAATGTTGAGATTGCAATGACGAGTAGGGTCAAGACTGGACTTTTCATGTTTTAGATATTTAATGATGACAGGAACTATGAATATCTATGTATTCAGGCAGATATCAGCTATCTATGAGCAAATAAGTTATACTCCAACCATTTTTCATACACGGACGTTTTCAATGCATACTATGACGTGGATTCTTCCATTCCTTTCCATTCTTTTATTAACTCCGAACAACTTGCCGGATGCTGATCACAGTATTTATATAACCGTCATTGAAATTGCTCTTCCGGTAACTAAACAAGAAAAAGGCACCTTACTCATCAAAGCGTTTTCAGATGATCTTCAAAATGCACTTTATCAATTGGATTCAGGAATTGGAATTACCTCTGAGCCGTGCAGCCACTCTGAATTACTGATGGATTATACAAGGGATCACCTGCAATTGGCGGTCGGTCAGGAGACCATCTTGCTGGAGTCGAAAAGTTGTGAACTAATAGGTGATACACATTGGTTGCGCTTTGACTTCGAATGGATGACAACAAAGGATATATTGACCATACAGACGGATTGGTTTACTGAATTATTTCCAACCCAAACCAATATTGTCAAAGTAAGTAATAATGGAAAAACTTTCTATGACAGGTTGTCCATAGAAAAACAGTCGAGTGAAATTGAATTGAAGTAAGTCTATTGACCTTCTTTAAATCCCTGCTTCGACAGAGAATAGTACAGACGGCCACATTCGCGATCTGGTGCATTGTTGTTAGCTTTGAAAACTACCTTTTGGACATGGTCGACTGCACGTTTTTTGTGATCTGAATCTTTGATCGTAGAATTTTCATTATCAAACTCAGCATAGATCACAGAGCCGCGTCGGTTGATACATACTTTAACCACGATGGTGCCTTCTTTTTTAATCAAAGAAGAAATCGATGGTTTCGACATGATGTCACGGCTGAGCCGCCCCATACCTTCGATGAAACCTTCCCCAGCACCGTTGGCTCTATTTCCAGAATCAGAATCACCGTCTCCCTTGTCACCGCTTCCTGAATTACCGCTGTCGCTACTCCCATCATTTGTCTCTTTACCATCTTCTTTATCTCCCGTTCCTTCACCGGAATTGCCGTTTCTACCTTTGGTAGGATTATTCTCTGGTTTGGAGAAAAAATCACGTATTTGTTCTATGGCAGACTTTGGTTTTTCGGGTTTAGGCTGTGGTTCTGGTTCTGGTTCCGGTTCAGGCACGGGTTCTGGCTCCGGTTCTCGTACTGGTGGTCGTTCGATAGGTGGTGCTTCGACAACTTCCGGTTCCGGAATAGGTTCTGGTTCGGGCTGAGGTGGTACTGGAGGAATCTTTATAGGTTCGGGAGCTGTGGTGGTCATCAGTTCCGGTTGAGGCGTCGGGTTGATATCAGGAACTTCCTGGATTTGAGGTTCCGGTTCAGGAATAGGTTCCGGTTCAGGTAATGGATCTTCGACCTGTTCTTCTACTAATTCTTCTTCAGGAATCGTTTCTTCAACAAATGTTTCCAAACCTGATTTGGAAGAAGCAGAAGCACCTTCGCGTTGACTACCACTGGTTTGTTCTCTGAAATCAACCATGATAACCTGAATTTCTGCAGTCTTCTCTTCAGGTAGCGGTTGCATGAATGGCCAAATCGCCATTAAGATAATTCCAGCATGGAGCATAAAGGACAAAAATCTCCCTTTGCGACGATCCTTACGATTGTCGGTAGGAATATATGCACGACGCATTCTGGATATCTGAGAATATTTCAATTCAGTGGAGCTAGTCGATAAAGTATATAAGGTATGATTAGCGGGGCCTAATTAAAAGTACCAAAAGTGCAGGACTCCGGGACAACTATCAAGTATATCAACGTACATATATGAAAAACAGATACATCTTATGCGTATTAAGATCAAATCCTGTCTATTATAATTCTCTTAACGCATATTGCTTGCTTTTATCAGAGCCTTCACACTGATTAATGTCCTCATAACGAAATCCCTTCAAAGATTGTACGTCCTTCATTATGACGGGCATTGACCATCCTCTAAAAAACAACGATATGAAAAAGCAAGACGATCATTTTGGATTCGAAAGAAAAGCAAAGAAACAAGGAAGGATTACTTCGGTTGTTGTTCATGCTCTGCTCCTAACGCTCGGTGTACTACCGTTTCTTCAAATGACGCCGGTTGATTTGGAAAGAGAGATACAAATCGTAATGGATTTTTCCAGCGGAAGCCGTCAGGAAGGTAAGAAAGCTACTCCCAAACCTAGTACAGTGAAGAAGGCCATTCCAAAACCTGAAATCAAAAAACCTAAGGCGGTACAGACAAGCACTGTAGAGGAGACTATTCCTGTGGAAAAACAAAAGCCTGTTGAAAAATCAGAAGAAGTTGTTAAAGAAACGAACAAGGATGAGAAGCCCAAGGACGTGGAAAAACCCCCTGCAATAGCGGAAGAAGAGATCGCGGTAGCAGGCAAAGGTGCTGGTAAGGAAGGTGATGGAGATGCTGTTGACGGAAGTGCAGCGAATGGTAACGGAAGAGGATTTATTGAAGGTACTGGTGTTTTGACAAGGGCCGTTATCGCCAGAGGGGATACCAAGAGTCTTGCAAAGGTCAACGGTACCTTAATCCTA
This sequence comes from Bacteroidia bacterium, assembly GCA_018680005.1. Lineage (GTDB taxonomy): Bacteria > Bacteroidota > Bacteroidia > Chitinophagales > Saprospiraceae > HDS-20. Next base: position 4,615 of record JAHHJQ010000374.1, read on the forward strand.
AAGATATGTATCAACAAGCGAGGTCTTGTGACTTATGCCGAGTGGGACAAAGAGCAATCCAGTATCAAAGATCCGGATATAGCACGAGCTGCTCTCGACAATGTAATCAACTATCGATTCGAAAAAGACTATAATGCGCCATCTAAAGAATGTGGCCGTCTCACATATATCTTTGAAGTGAATTAGTTGGTCATCCCCAAAATATGGCATTATCATCATCAACCCTTTAGACGACTTAAATTAGAGGATATCCATCTTGATATGAATATTATGGAACTACTATGTAATCAAAATAGTCAAACTTAACTTTGACTACTTGAGGATCAATTATCTTGCCTCCCTTCCGATGTTGGTGTTGTCTAAGCCATTGACCTTCTTCAGGAAATACCACTCGAAATCCTGTTTTTGGATCTCCATCATCATCGACATATTGCAGGCTATATGGCTCAGTTGTGTAAACAGGATTATCTTTTCCTGGATTTTTGATCCACAGCCCCAGACTCTCCAAAATACCTTGATTATTGGTGACAGTTATGAAAGAAGCTTCTCCGCCGATCACACCATGGTGCGGATCTCCTGTATCAATAAAGAGACATTTTACAATCGTGAAATATTGGCTGTAAGAAGCTGTGCCATAGCAGTTGACTGTAACGACAGAACTGGATTTTGGATAAATATCTACATTGTAATTGATTTTGTTTTTGCTTTTTTTTCTTTCGCTGGATCTTTCAATTTCAGAATTTGAATCTACAGGATGAGTTTCCTTTGTACAAGAATATAAAAGGACAGCTGTCATAATGATGATGGACACCAATATGTAGTTTGGTAGAGTTGAAAGGTTGATTTGTTTCATAGACTTTTGGTTTTCGGTGTAAGATTTAGATCATCTAGAAAATTCGCTCTAATCTTGAAGATATTCTTTCATCATATTCCCAAGTTCTTGCACTATTTGGTCAGCATGATCATTTTTCCTGTTGGTTCCTACTTTGTTTTGGGCTTAGACCGTAAGCGGATTTGAAATATCTGGATAGATGAGATGGGTTTTTGAATCCGACTAAATAGGCAATTTCTGATATGCTTCTTTGGCTATTTTTCAAAAGGTAATTGGCTTTTTTCAGCCTTCTGCTTCTAATATAGATAGCTACTGATTTACCTGTGAGCGCCTTGATCTTTCGATAGAGTTGGGTACGACTCATATATAACAACTGTTCCAAAATCTTGTGACTGAACGTCACATCACACAATTCTTTATCTATAATAGAATTCACCTTTTGGATAAATGAGGTCTCCATCTCCAAAACATTGTTCGAAATGGATGTTTGATTGGTAAGTTCGAAATGTCGATGCAGGACAAGACGAAGAGCCAAAAGTTTTTCAACACGAATCAATAATTCTTCTTTTCTGACAGGTTTGAAAAGAAAGGCATCTGCTCCACTTCTAAGTCCTCTGATACGATCTTCATAGGTTATAGGGGGAGATAGCAAAATAATGGGTATATGGCTGGATCTTTCATCTTTTTTTAAGATTTCACAGAGTTCACACCCATTTTTAAGGTTGAGATATATACTACTAATAATAAGATCTGGAATTTGCTTTAACGAGAGATTTATACCTTCTTGCCCATCCTTGGCATAGAACAAATTATATTTTTCGTTTAAGCATACTTGTAAACTATGTATAGATCTAATATCATTCTCCACGATCAAGACGAACGGTAAGTTTCCTGACCTCAGGCGAGCTGGAGAGGATTTGGTTTGGGGCACCATGTGGATCTCAGATGCAGATTTGCTTAATAAACAAATCTCAATTAATCGTAATAATGAACCTTACAAGAAATTGCCCCTCTCTAAGTGACTCTATTCGAGCTGTTTAAAGATAACTTATTTTATCTCAGAGTTCAAATATTAGAATACACAAGGGGTGGAATGTTGATTGGATGGAATCAATTCATTTGCAATTTTTTGAATTTAATTACAGACTTAAGCATCTTACAAGGGACTTCACTAATATTATTCTATTCATTTATCCTAAATACAAATCATAATGAAACAACTCATCACACTTGTCATTGCACTTGCATTATTCGCTCTGGATGCAGAAGCACAACGTTACAAAGTAGTAACCACTGTGGAATCTATCGTACCAGGCGGTATGGGCAGATCAAGAATTATTGAAAACACCGATCAGACGGATTCAGAGGCATTGACTACTGCCAGAACAGATGGTAAAAAATCAGAACAAGGTCAGATCAAAAGAAAGCAAATCAAAGTCGATAAGTTTAATGAAACGAAGTTGCTCAATTTCTATAGTATGGTTGGCATCAATTTTCAAAACGTAGCTTCCAATGATGCAACTATAACAGACAGGCTCAATATTCTGGCTGCTGAAGGATGGGAGTTAGTCCATGTCACAAGTGCTGTGGAGTCTGACGCAGGAGAACCAGATGGCAATGGCATATTTATTACCAGGTTCATATTCAAAAGGGATGACTGATGTCAAAAATTAATCAATGATCGCTTGATAAACCATCGTTTGGAATTTTGAACTTGCCTGAAGATGGTTGTTTGGCATGAGTTGAATCATCATGATATAGATTAGATCTTCTTCCGGATCAATTCTGAAAAAGGTACCGGCTGCACCTCCCCAGCCATAGGTGCCTTCAGAACCCAGAATCCCTGTATCCGCAAGGTCAGTAACTACTGAGAAACCTAAGCCAAACCCTTTGCCAGGTGCAGGTAGAACAACTGGTCCTCCGGCATAAGGTATATCCTTACAATGGTCCTTGGTCATCAATTCTATAGTCTTTGGACTTAGTATCCGCGCACCATCGAGAATGCCTCCATTTAAGAGCATCTGGCAAAATCTTAAGTAATCATCTGTTGTTGATACCATTCCACCACCAGCTGAAAACATGGTAACGGTTTTCGTGTATCGGCTAGTTGAAGGATGATCTATGGGCCGTAATCCCCCCTCCTTCTTTGGTGCATAAGTAGTGACAAACCTGTCCTCTTTTTCGTCAGGTACTTCAAAAAACGTATCCTCCATTTTTAGAGGACCTAAGATTTTTTGAGAAAGATATTGATCCAGAGACATTCCGGAAAGCACTTCTATAAGTCTTCCGACAACGTCTGTAGAAACACTGTATCTCCATCCGGTAGAGGGCTCTGAGTACAATGGAAGTTTGACTAGCGCTTGTGTGAAGGCGGCATTATCTACTGCTGATCGTCGTGAAGCTCCAGCATACAAAGAATCCACATAGCCACCGGACCAGCCATAGCCCAAGCCGGTGGTGTGTCTAAGTATGTCTATTACCTTGATCTGGTTCATAGCGGGTTTAATCACGCCATCACCATGATAAACCTGCATTTCTTTGAATTCAGGCAGATATTTCTCAAGTGGATCATTCAATTGAAATTTTCCATCTTCATACAACATCATCAATCCCACAGAGGCAATGGGTTTTGTCATGGAGTATATCCTCCAGAGTGAATTTTCAGAAAGAGGTGAATTGCTTTCCAGATCCGACTTACCATAGGTATTGTAATGTATCAATTTACCTTTCCTGCTTATGGCCGTTTGGACACCTGCAATTTTGCCTTCATCCACCATGCTTGTCATGACAGCATCCAATTTCTCTAATCTTTCTGAAGAGATTCCTACGGATTCTGGAGTCACTATACTAGATCCGTTCTGTGCAAGAAGCAAAGAACAAAAACTTGATATCAAGTAACTAAGTAGTATGATCTTTTTCATATTTCGATTTTAATGAAGTTAGGGTTTGAATTATTCTGGTGTATCTAGACTTGCGATAAGTGCTTTCTTTCTTTCAGCTGGCAGTGGCATGGATTTCCGATTCGTTTTATCAAATAATACCAATACGATATGCATGCTGGCGACCAATTCCTCCGTTCTCGCATTTTTCATTTCATGGAAGACGGTCAATGTTTTGTTTCCTACATCAACTAGTTGAGATTCGACATAAAGCAAATTGTCTTCAAATACCTCTCTGATATATTTGATATTTTGCTCAAGGACAACAATGCCAATCTTGTCTTTATCGCTTTCCTTGAAAATGTCCAATACCAAATCAAAGTTGCGTCCGGCATGTTCGAACTTGTTGATATAGTACATCACATTCATGTGGTGATTAGAGTCGCATTCCCAAGTCATAACTGCACCACGATAAGTAATATGTTTTTTCATATTGAGGGGAAATTAACATATATATCCTAATTTCAGAGATAGCAATTTCATCAAATTCAGATAATGACGCTTCCTAAATACTATCGTCTGGTTCAGGTCCTCTTGACCATTGGGTGTCTTGAGTTTTTTGGTCCCATGGTCAAAGATACCGGTGCTTCGCATTTACTAAATGATGAATGGGTAGGCCACGCACGGATTCACCTGGCCTGGTTACTTGGATTTATGTTTTTTTCCGGATTGGTCAATTTATGGCTGATATGGTTCAGAACTCCGCGAGTAAAGGAGAATCTGAAAATGTCAATTATCTGGCAATCGACTCATTTACTTGGATTTTGGGGTGCCGTTGCTTTTGCACCACTATATGGTGGCCAATTGGTGGATCATCGATATCATACCTTCATACTAGGGATAGAAGAAAATGCTTTTGTTTTTGGGGTCTTGACGATCGTGATGCTATTGGCCATTTATTTCTTTCGTAGAATTAAGATACCGGTGTGAAAGAATCAGAAATCCTAATTGTGGGGGCCGGACCAACAGGTATAGTTGCTGCACTTTGCTTAGCAAAATTGGGTATTTCCTCCACTATTGTTGAAAGAAATCTTGGTGTTAATACACATCCTAAGGCACACGAACTCAATTCAAGATCTATAGAGATACTACATGCATTAGGGATTACTGATGAAGAATTAAGCTCGGAAGCGGCGCCTTTTACCGATGGTTCGCGCATTCTATTTTGTCATTCTATCAATGAAGAATACGGAAGGATAGATCTTCAGGATGATCCTCAACGCAGGGAGAAGTATAATACACATCTAAGATCACCAACGCCCTATCTCAATATCTCACAGACTGCACTGGAAATTATCATACGAGATCATGCCAAGGCAAATCCCTTAATAAATTTGCTTTATCAACATCAGTGGCATTCTGCAGAAGAAAATGATCATGAAATCATTAGTAAGGTCGAGAATTTAGAAACTAACCAAAACTTGTTGATCAAAAGCGCTTATGTGCTTGGTGCTGATGGTGCTGGTAGCAGGTGCAGAAAACATGCTAATATCTCAATGACCGGTCCCGATAAAATTGATGACTTTGCAAGTGCCTATTTTGAGGCTAATCTGAGGAATTTTGTAAAGACACCTGCTAAATTGTATTGGATTTTGAATCCCCATGCTGCCGGAACTTTTATAGCACACCACATAGAGAAAAGATGGGTGTATATGATACCGGCCTATTTACAGTATCAGAACAAGGAGGATTTCACGAAATCCTTTTTCGAGGAAAAAATCAAAACTGCCTTAGGTGACCCTATGATTGAGATTGATGTCCAATCAATTAGTTTTTGGAGAATGTCTGCACAGGTCGCGAATACCTATCGCAAGGGGAGAATAATCCTGGTTGGCGATGCCGCCCATCGATTCCCTCCGACAGGAGGACTGGGGATGAATACTGGTATTGCGGATGCTCATAATATCTGTTGGAAGTTACGAGCTGTAATAAATGGTCAGGCCAGACCAACGCTTTTGGATACCTACGAAACTGAGCGCAAACCCATAGCAGATCAAAATACAAAAGAGAGCTTATTCAATTATCATAAGATCTTTGAGGTACCAGGAGTGTTTGGATTGGATAAGAATGGTTTACTGAAATTGAATAAATTTAAGTATTCCGCACCTACGAAATGGCTTCCTGATAAGTGGAAAAACAAGATCGTGCAATGGGCTCAAAATGCCGCCGAACGCAAAATGAGGAAGCACTACTTAGATCCAATGACAAAAGAAAAGCTGTCGACAGCAATTAAAAATCAAATTTCCCATTTTGATCGATTGGGATTGGATATCGGATATATTTATGAATCAGGGACAGTAGTATCTGACGGCACAGCGCATCCTCATCCAGAAGACCCTGTGTCTGAATATATTCCTTCCACACGACCAGGTGCTCGATTTCCATATTTGGCCCTCCTTGGTAATATGATCCACTCAACACATGATTTGCTGGATTATTCGCAATACACTTTACTTGTCCGATCAACGTATAATTTATGGGAAGAGACTTGTTTCAAATTGAAGAAAGAAATGGGCTTGGATATAAAAGTGTATCAGTTGGATTTATTAGGAATATCAGAAACTGACCTGGAGAAGTTTATAGATCTATGTCAAATTGATGAATCCGGTTTACTAATTATCCGGCCGGATGGACATGTAGCTTTCAGATCTAAAAGTGGACTAGAATGTAACACTCAAAATTTGAAAAGGATCTTCGCGGAATTGGGATATTGAAACGCACTAAAATGACAAAACATGAAACGAATATTGAAAATTCTGGCTATTTCACTGGCGATATTGATAGTCATTGTGGTATTGTTCGGCTTATTTCTAAATAGAGGATTGAAGTATGCACCACAACCAGCACAATTTGAATGTTTGGATATCTCAGATGGAGCTTTTATTACATATGATACGTTTCCCAAGCATATTTATGGTATTGGATTGGCTTATGCTGGCCACATCAATGAAACAGCTGCTGATTTTGATCCTAAAACAGATCCTCCAATTTTTCGGAAAGCTATTGGTAGTTTGCTCATTAATGGAGGAGATATACGTACTCCTGATCGAAACGAAATGTTTGGTGCTCTTGAAAAACTGGAACCCGGTATCTCAAAGACTTTAGAGCGTATTTCAGATTTTCCTGCATTGCTGGATTATGAAGTTGAATTGGGAGTAATCCTGCTGGATGACATTAATGCTGAAGCATTATTGAATGAAGATTTTGTTCCCAATTTGGGTTTCTTCATTGCCAATGATCTTGGTGCCAGAAGTGTTGCAATATTAGGTGAAGGGCAGATCAACCGATATGATTACTGGGGCATCTCCAAGAGCTTTTATGGATTTACCGCGATAGATGGGCGAATCTGGATCCCTGGTCAACATTATAGCAATGGTTTGCCATGCATCGACATTGAGACCAGGGTGAATGGTGAGATCCGACAAAAACAATCAACAGCGGATTTAATTTATACCCCTCGTCAAATGCTCCGGGCCATCCACCGTAAATACCCTGACACACCCTTAAAAAAAGGTGATCTCGTTCTTACAGGTACGCCGGGTGGAGTGGCCATGTCCGCTCCAAGATGGCTGGTAAGATTAGCATCGATTATAGGAATGGATCGGTGGGATAAACTAGCCCATAAAACTAGCGAGGAGGATATCGCCAAATTTTTGAAAGCTGGTGATGAGGTTATCACTAGTGCAGAAGGATTGGGTAGCGTAAAAGTTGTGATACGCTAGATATTATTAAATCCAGTTTCGGCTTTCTAAGAGCATAAGTTTTCGATTCGCAAGCTCATTAATGCGATGTTTATGCATATTTATTTCGCTTAACTATCGTAGAAAAACAGATTTATTGGCTTATTAGAGATTTCCCATTTTCAATATTTTGTATTCTATGAAAAGAAGTAATATCGGAAAATATCGCCCATTCCAACCGGTGAGGCTTCCTGATCGAACCTGGCCGGACAAACAAATCACCAAAGCGCCTATTTGGTGTTCGGTCGATCTACGAGACGGGAACCAAGCATTACCGATACCGATGAATATCGAGGAGAAGGTAGAAATGTTCAAGATGTTGGTTAATATCGGTTTCAAGGAAATCGAAGCTGGTTTTCCCTCTGCATCGGATACAGAATTCAATTTCATTAGAAGACTGGTAAATGATAATCTAATCCCGGATGATGTTACCATTCAGGTATTGGTTCAGGCACGTGAGCCCTTGATAAGAAAAACTTTTGAAAGTCTAGCCGGTGTAAAAAAAGCTATTGTACATCTCTATAACAGTACCTCTCCACTACAAAGGAAAGTAACTTTTAGAGATGCTTCAAAGGATGATATCAAGAATATTGCCACTGAGGCAGCCACCTTAATTCAGTCCCTGATCCCTCAATCAGGCGATACAGATATCAGGCTACAATACTCGCCAGAGAGCTTTTCTGATACAGAGATTGACTTCGCATTGGAAGTATGCGAAGCTGTAATGGACGTATGGCAGCCAACCGAAGATCGACCGGTTATCCTCAACTTGCCAGCTACTGTTGAGTGGAATACACCAAATACCTATGCGGACCAAATTGAATGGTTCTGTAGAAATATGAAGGATCGCAACAAGGCAATTATCAGTCTTCATACCCACAACGACAGGGGAACGGGTATTGCAGCAACAGAACTTGGTTTGCTGGCGGGAGCGGATCGGGTAGAAGGCACCTTATTTGGTAGCGGGGAGCGGACGGGAAATCTGGATATCGTGGTAGTTGCGCTCAATATGAATAGCCATGGGATCGATAGTGGTCTTGATTTTTCAAACCTTGCTGAGATTACACAAGTGTTTGAGCGGACTACTCGGATGAAAATTGCGGACCGCCAACCCTATGCCGGTGAATTGGTCTTTACTGCTTTCTCGGGAAGTCATCAGGATGCTATAAAGAAGGGAATGGATATAATGAAAAAAGCTGATCCCGATACCTATACCTGGGGCGTACCATATCTTACCATTGATCCTCCGGATATCGGACGATCCTATGAAGCAATCATAAGGATCAATAGTCAAAGTGGGAAAGGTGGTGTTGCATTTATACTAGACCGCGAATTTGCTCTGGACTTACCAAAATCAATGCATCCGGAAGTAGGCAACTTTATCAATAATAAAGCAGACGAATTAGGAAAGGAGCTGGATATCGATGAAATCAAAGAATATTTTGATGATGAATTCGTAGAACGAAACGACGAATTAAAACTGGTCCAGTTCTTTACAGTTCGTGATGAACAGGATCCGGAAGTTGAACATGCATCGATTGAAGTAATTTACAAAGGTGAACCGATGATCATTAATGGAAATGGAAATGGTCCACTCAATGCCCTAGTACATGCGATGCACCTGGAAGGATGGAAAAATTTTGACTTAATTGATTATCGTTCTCACTCTGTGGGTCTGGGGTCGGCAACAGAGTCTGCCACCTATATTCAGGTTATTCACAAAGATTCCAGAAAAACATATTGGGGATGTGGGATCAATACGAACATAAGGAGAGCAGGTCTATTAGCCCTGATCAGTGCCTACAATCGTATGAACGGCTATGAAAGCAAATCTGAACTTTCGAGCCAAAAGGTTGAAAAATCCAGGAAGCCAATGTAATCAGCTTCCTTTATAATTGGGTTTTCGCTTCTCCAAAAAACTGGAGATGGCCTCTTTGAAGTCATTAGTTTCCAGCAATGCTGCCTGTGCTTCAATTTCCAGCTCCTGACCCGCACGGTGCAAAAATTGTCCTTCGTTGATAATTTTCTTGCATAATCCAACGGCCAAAGGAGGTAGATCAAGAAATTGTTCGGCAAATAGTTTCGTTTCCTCATCCAAATTGTCCTGAGCAACAACCTGATTGACAAGCCCCATTTCATAAGCCCTTTGGGAAGTGATATGATTTCCCAACATAACAAGTTCCTTTGTATAGGCGAGGCCTATAGTTCTTGTGATACGTTGCGTACCCATGATTACTCCGATGCTTCTTTTTACTTCAGGCAGACTGATGATAATATTATCCGCAGCTATCCGGAAGTCACAACATAAGGCAAGGATCAAACCTCCACCGATAACATAGCCATGTAGCGCAGCGACTATTGGTTTTTCTATAGCTTCGAATGCATCAAGATAACCCTGAAACGTCCTGAGATTGGATTCATAAGTTTCGCGATCATTGTTAATCATTGCTCCGATCAGACTCACATCGACCCCGGTAGAGAATGAATCCCCATTAGCTTTTAGAATTACTGCCCAGATATCCTTATTGGATTGTATCTCTGAAGTCAGTTGTCCAAGCTCTCTAAGTGTAGTCGCATCAATTCTATTTTTGACAGCGGGTCTGTTCAATGTGATCGTTGCAATCTTATTTGAGATACTGATTAACCAGTGTTGATAAGAACTGGATGTTAGTTGGTTCATCTAGTAATGAATTATCGATACGACGTTTCTAAATGTAGAATTGAAAAAAGCCTTTACTCTGCCAAAGCTAACGCATTCACTTCTTCAAGACTCTGATTGCGAGCTCTCTCCAATCTGGCAAATCTTTTTTGAAACTGATCCATGGCGTAGGCATTGTACACCTGAGGATCCTGATCAAATGGAATTGGATCAAAACCTTCGTAGGATTCTTGGACTAGTCCCATTGCAGGTATCATTAATTTGTTCATTTGGTCCTGAATTGCTTCCCAGACAGAATCTCCATGTTCAGCAATTAGCCTGGATAACAAGTAAATGCCATATGCAATATGTCTGGATTCATCTTGCTTCAATTTGCCAACGAACTTCCTCAAGCCTGGCATGATATCAAATTTTTCTAATGTTTGGAAAAATCCAAAATACCCGGTTTCAGCGAGGACTCCTTCTACGATCATATTATACGTGACCGACGCTCTGGCCTGGTTTTCCGGAGAGGGATCTTTTAACAATGCGTTCATTGCATTCGGCAACATGTCTTTGAAGATGATATCATAAGAAGGTTGGATATATTCCGTCAGGTCTTCTTCTCTTTGGACCACTTCCCTAAAAAACCGAATGAATCCATCTACGTGCTTGGCTTCTTCCCAAAGAAAAGAGGTAAGAAACATTTCTTCTTCCAACCTTCCTTCCTGTGCCATGACCATGATCAAAGGAAGGATATCGATAGTTACAGATTCTTCGCCAGCCAGAAATTGGACCAAAGATCTCATAGTCATTTCTCGTTCGTCATGTGTCATGTTGTTCCAGTCAACCGCATCCTGAGAAAAATCTATTTCATTTGGGTTCCAGATACCAAACTTCTTAGCTTTTTGCCAAAGTTTCATACAAGGTGAATCCATATCTAAAAAATGTCCGCTAACTGTGGTATAACTGGTTCTGCTCATATCTCTTTTGACTACGATTAAGGATAAAATAAATATAGTGATTCAAGAGCAGATCATTTTGCGCAAGATGAAATAAATGAGATACTTACTTGAGATGATATTGGATTATAGCGTCGAGTTTTTAGCTTTATTATCTATTCTTCAATTTATCAATTGACTTCATGCAAATAATAAAACCAGCCAAGCACTATGATGTGATCATTGTGGGATCCGGTGCGGGAGGAGGTATGTCAGCCAAAGTACTTGCAGATGCAGGTATGAATATCGCTGTCATTGAGGCCGGGCCGTATTTTGATCCTAAAGATCCAGTCACAAGAACTCAAATGAAGTGGCCTTATGAATCACCTCGAAGGGGCTCAAGTTCAAAGAGAGATTTTGGTGAATTTGATATGGCATGGGGTGGTTGGGACATTGAAGGAGAGCCCTACACCACCACTGATGATACAGAATTTATGTGGTTTCGGTCAAGAATGCTCGGAGGTAGAACCAATCATTGGGGCCGTATTTCATTGAGATTTGGACCTCAGGATTTCAAGGCAAAAGATCGCGATGGATTGGGTGAGAATTGGCCCATCGGTTATGAAGATGTGAAACCATACTATGACAAACTGGATAAACTGGTCGGCGTATTTGGAAGTAATGAGGGTTTGCCTAATGATCCTGATGGATTTTTTCTGCCACCGCCCAAACCCAGGCTGCATGAACTATATTATATCAAAGCTGCACGTAAATTGGGGATTACGGTTATCCCAAGTAGACTTTCTATATTGACTAAGCGCCTCAATGAAGAAAGGGGAGTATGCTATTATTGTGGACAATGCAACAGATCTTGCGATGCATATGCCGATTTTTCTTCAGGTTCTTGTTTGATTTTTCCAGCACAAAAATCCAAAGGACAAGTGGATCTCTATGTCAATTCAATGGTACGGTCAGTTTCCACCGGGCCTGATGGTAAAGCAACTGGTGTTTACTATATCAACAAAGAAGACCGTCAGGAATATCAGCTTACAGCGAATGTGGTTGTACTGGCTGCATCGGCGTGTGGTACGGCTAGGATATTACTCAATTCCAAATCAAAGTATCATCCTGATGGATTAGGGAATAGTAGCGGAGTCGTAGGCAAATATCTTCATGATTCTACCGGATCCGGCAATATGGGAATTATTCCAGGACTGTTAGACCGAAAGCCCTCTTATAACGAAGATGGTGTAGGGGGTATGCACGTGTATTCACCGTGGTGGCTCAACAATAAGAAATTGGATTTCCCAAGAGGATATCACATTGAAGTCTGGGGCGGCATGGGTATGCCATCATATGGATTTGGAATGAATCTGCACAAAATGGCCGAGCATCTTGGACACAAAGCCGGTGGATATGGAGATATGTTGCGTGATGATGTCAAACGCCTCTATGGCGCCTCTCTTGGTTTTGGTGGGAGAGGGGAGTGTATAGCAAGAGAAGACAACTATTGCGAATTGGATCCGGAAGTAGTCGATGAATTTGGGATACCGGTATTGAGATTTAATTACACCTTTTCAGATCATGAACTGAACCAGGCCAAACATATGCAGGAGACTTTTGCCGAATTGTTGCATGAAATGGGTGCTGAGCCGATGTGGCCTGCTCCCGGAAAAGAGGACAATTACGGGCTCAATAAACCAGGGGAGATCATTCATGAAGTGGGCACGACCAGAATGGGCGACGACCCCCGTACTTCGGTGACCAATAAATTTCAACAATTACACGATGCCGATAACGTATATATCGTAGACGCTGGGCCATTTGTATCACAAGCAGATAAAAACTGTACATGGACTATCATGGCTTTGTCATGGAGAGCATCAGATCATATCGTTGAGCAATTCAAAAAGAGAAACATCTAAAATCATGGATAGAAGAGATACACTAAAAACGCTTCTTATTGGAAGTGTAGCCACTGGAGCACTCTTAAAGAGCGGTTGCAAAACTTCGGAGATCGAGAAATCAACTTCAACAACCAAGTTGTATGGACGCACACCTGAAGAGGCTAAGGTTGATAAAAAGCTAAAGGAGGCACCATCAGAGTTTACTTCAGAAGAGCTGGCTACGATCGCCATCCTTTGCGATATTATATTGCCGTCGACTGCATTTGCCGGATCGGCTACTGATGCTGAAGTACCTGCGTTTATTGATTTCATCGTCAAGGATATCCCGACGCATTTATTACCCTTAAAAGGTGGATTAATGTGGTTGAATCATCAGTCTCTTATCAGGTTCAATAAAAGTTTTAAAGATTTGGATTCAACGCAGCAAATCAACATCATAGATGACATTGCTTATCCCGATAACGCGAGCGCTGAGATGCTGCCCGGTGTGAGATTCTTTAACAAAATGCGAGACCTGACTTTGACTGGTTATTACACATCTAAAATGGGTATAGAAGATCTAGGATATCAAGGGAACAGGGCGAATGCCTGGGATGGTGTACCAGAAGAAGTGCTCAAAGAGCATGATGTTGACTATGATGCAGAATGGCTGGCCAAATGTGTGGACCAATCCCAACGATTTGAAATTGCTAAGTGGGATGAAAATGGGCGACTGTTAACCTAAGAAGATTTGTGATGCTCTACCAGAGTCAAAAATCTTACAACAATGCTGTTAGCGATAGAGGTATCTGCCATGTTTGCAATAAATTCTAAATACGCCTCTTCGGTTTCAAAATATTTTTCTTTGTACAAGGTCACCCGAATCTCCAAATCCTTGCATTGAATCTCAGGATGGAACTGAAAGGCATAAAAGGGAGCATTTTTCACTTTAAAACCGTGAATAGGACAACGCTCCGAACTGACCAGTAATTCGCAATTTGATGGAAGGGTATTGGTACTCTTGATGTGTCCACTAACTGCCTTGAATTCGTTTGGTAAGGTCTTGAAGAGTATATCATTTTTAGCAATATCAGACAAAGTCAAGGTGTAAATGCCTAGTTCACGTTGATCAGGATCGATTACGATTTCGGCACCTAGCATATGCGAAGCAAGCATAAAACCTCCACATGAAAGTAAACCCGGTTTCTTGATCTCGATACCATATTGCATCAATCGAAATAAGTTCTGAAGCCAGGGCTCAAAAAATGGAGGCATTTCTGTAGTATCACTAGGGTCGTCTGACAAACCTCCTATAACGAAGGCGTCATAGTTGTCCAGTACGGCAGGTTGAAAATCCGGGTTACGAAACACATCTAGTGTTTCCCAGTGTCTTTCAGCAAGACCCGATGAAGCTACAAATCCTGCCCGTTCAATCGGGATCATTGATTCATCCAATCGCAATTGGATCAACAATATTTTCAAGTCTTTGGTAGGATTCATTTCAATATTATGCGTATGGTATGGCTCTGGATGAATTTAGTCATTGTTTTTATGCACTGTACCTTTTCCGAAGATGGCTTTTCCAGGATATACATCTTCTACATTTTTACCTTTGTCAACCACGAAGGTTCCATTGACCATAACATAAGGAATTCCCTGAGAATATTGTAAACCTGCGAAATCTGCTTTGTCGATGATGGTATCCGGGTTGAAAATTGTGATATCGGCATCTGCACCTTTTTGTAGTCTGCCCTTATGCCTCATCATAGGACACACAGGTTCAAGTCTTTGGGCTGGCATGATGGTCATTTTTTTGAGGGCTGTCATCAGATCGATTACTTTCTCTTCTCTAACATATTTTCCCAAGACACGAGCAAAAGTACCTGCCGTTCTAGGGTGCGCTTTTGGTGCATAAGGCATGCCGTCTGATCCAATCATTGTAACCGGAGATTGTATGCCTTTTTTGATCCATTCGGGTTTCATCATATGGATGATCACTATTCCACCTTGCTTGCGATATTTTACAAAGGTTTCTTTTGTTAATCGCTCTCCGGTAGTCTCCCATTGCAAATCTTCGTAGGTTATCCCCAAATCATCTTGCCATCCTTCATCAAACAAGGTGGACTCCAGAGACGTGGATGCTGCTGTATAAGGATAGACTTCAGTTGTGATATCTAAACCTCTTTTCTGCGCTGATGTGACCATATCCAGTGTGACCTGGATTTCTCCCAATGACAGACTATTGGCATGGACAATATGCAATGGCGCACCACTGGTGGTGGCATTGGCAATGGCCTCTTGAATCCCGGGCATACCAAATCCCCGAGTATGAGAAAAAACAGGAACCTGATATTCTGCTGCTATTTCATAGACACGGTATATCTCTCCATGTGTGGCACCTGGATAATATCCTACAGGGACTCCGATTCCGAGCGCACCATTTTCCAACTCTTGTTGAATTATTCTACTCATCTGCACATAGTGTTCCTCGCCCAAAGAACGGTATACTGATCTGTACATGTTATTCAAGACTTTCATTGCCTCAGGGCTATCATAACCATGATCGTCGATTGCTTTTTGGGCTGCATCAATGAATGGTTGATAATCAGGCATAGCCATTGCTCGTATATCCACGTGTCTTGCCGTCGCTCCGAAATTCACTATAGATTTGCCGCTCTTACTTTCAAGCCATTCTTTGATAAATGCCTTCCCTGATTCCAATTCAAGCGCAGTGGTAACTCCATCTCTGACCTGATATTGATGTGCTTTATTCGTCATTCCATGCACATGCAAATCAATAAACCCTGGAGCAACCACATGACCAGTTACATCAATAACCTCTTTACCATCAAGGGCTTCTTCAGATATGATGGCAATCTTATTTGAGATGATACCTACATTGCGAATCGCATCCAGACCACTTTCAGGGTCCATTACGCGGCCTCCTTGAAGGACGATGTCATAGGTGGATTGTGATGCACAAGGATAAGAAATTATGCAAGACAGTATGATGAAGATCAAATCGAATACTTTCTTCATTTGGCTTGTTTTAAGGCTCAATGATATTGAAAAATAGTTCAAATGGTGTTTCCATCATTTTTTGAAAATCGGAGTAATCGCTCTTGCTGCCTTCTATCTTGATATCTCCGGATAGCATCTTTCTAAGCCCGGTGGTCTTTTGAAGTATGATTTCGTTAAAAACAGACTTATTCATGGTAATTGTCGCATTAGGATCCGGAGCCAAAACTCCAGGACGATTATGCAATACATCATTCACAAAATATAAGGAAATGACTTCATCTATATCAGGAAATACCATGTTGAAAACATACGATTTACCCGTTGATTTGGATCGATCAAGGCGAACCGCCATATAGTCGTAAAATGTTTCTAAAGACATGTTGGTAAGGATATCTTCCGGGGTAGCCGTGCGTTCGTAGAGATCCAAAACAATTCCATTTCTCAATTCTTGTGCTCCGGTAAGATAAAAGTTTCTCCAGGGACCGGATTCCGCGATATATGCCATCTGTTCATAGACTTCTGCCAACTTGTTTCTGGCTGCCTGGTTGCCCGGATTAGCAAATACTACATGATTCAGGGCAGTCGCCGCCCAACGGAAATTTCCATCTTGAATATCAGCATCTACTTTGGTCATTATAGCCGCTGCTCCTCCCATATATTCGACGTATTTTTCTGCAGATTGCCGAGGAGGGAGGGTGTTTAAATTGGCAGGATTGCCATCAAACCATCCATAATACAATTGATACTGGGCTTTGGAATTATGACTCAAAGTTCCATAATAGTCCCTATTCGCAAAATAGCCAGATAGTGCTTCCGGGAGACGGATCATTTCTGCGATCTCCAGGGAAGTATATCCCTTATTGGCAAGATGTAAAGTTTCATCATGAATATATTTATATACATCACGTTGTCGAGCCCAAAGTGTATTTATTGATGTATTACCCCATGTCGGCCAGTGATGCGTTCCAAATGATATTTCCGTTTCCTCGCCGAACCGCTCGATTGTCTTGTCTATGTATTTTGACCAAAGAAGTCCGTTTCTGACTGCTGCACCTCGCAGTGTGTAAAGATTGTGTAGTGTATGATTAATCTCTTCTGCCTGACAAAAGGCCTTATACTTTGGAATGTAGAACATGCATTCTGCCGGAGCCTCAGCACCTGGCGTATTCATGAATACCATTTCCAGACCATCAACAATTACAGTCTGTTCACTTTGGTCTATGGTTAAAGTGGGTTCTACCAGCCCTATTTCTCCTGTACTTACTTTTTGACCCAGTCCACTACCTATAAATCCTGCGGTGTCCTGAGGAATTAGAAATCCATACATATAGGTTGATCTGCGTATCATGGCATTCCCGGCAATGATATTCTCGGTGATGGCGCTTTCATAGAAACCTTCCGGAGCAATGATTTCTATTCCCTCATTTTTAATTTGTTCTTCACTGACGATTCCTTTGATTCCGCCAAAGTGATCTATATGGCTATGCGTAAAAATAATTGCCTTTATAGGTCTTTCTCCCAGATTTTCATTTACTAATTCTAATGCGGCTTTAGCTGGGGCAGCTGTAGTGAGCACGTCGATGATTATCCAACCGTTGTCAGATTCAACAAAGGTGATATTAGCTAAGTCAAATCCTCGCACTTGATAGATACCATCTGCAACTTTATACAATCCATGTTTTCTGTTTAGGATACTTTGTCTCCAAAGACTTGGATTGGTGGTAGAAGGAGCAGGGCCATCAACAAAGTCAAAAGCGCTCAAATCATAAGCTACACCGCCGTCTGGATTTCGAATGATGGGATCAGTGCGGGTGGCGATAAATCCACTGTCTGCATTCACAAAATCAGTGGAATCAGAGAATGGAAGGGTATTTAATATGGCTTGGTTGTGCGCATGAACATCGTCAGATCCTGAAGCAACTGTCCTAGGTTTGTTGTTTTGACAAGAAACAAAAAAAGACACAAGCAGACCTGCAAGAGAAAGTCTTATTAAGGTTGTGAACATAGACGAAACATTTTGACTCCTGAATATCGAAGATATCTGCGCTTGAAGAGCAAATTCTCGACACTTTTCTTCAAACAGAGAAGTATATCAAAACCGTTTTCCTCTTATTGAATGCGTCTAAGATCCGCACCTCCATTAATATCAATGGGAAAAGTTGCATATCAATAATTTATTTTGGCTACAATTGTAACATTAGCAAGATATATTCAATACCATGAAAATCCTGGTTTCAATCTTTGTGATGACGTTCTTCTTTGTTTCTTGCGAAAAGGATACTGTTAAAGTGTCTAATGAAACAATCGTCTTGGATTACACCATTGGCAATATTACCACTCTGGAATTATCACATGCTTTTCAAGCTGGAATCGTGTATGATCCTGCCATTACTGATCTAAACATTGAGATTAATGAAAATCTGGAACCTCATTTAGAGGTTGATATCGTCGGCTCCACATTAAGAATTGGGCTTTCCGATGATATTAATATATCGGGAAATGCTACGCTTCGAGCAACATTGACCACTGCGGAACTCATTAATGTAATTGCGTCCGGTGCTTCTTCGTGTACAACTTTTGATATTCTTGATCAAGACAATTTTAATCTGGTTTTGAGTGGTGCCAGTCAATATACGGGGAATCTTCAACTTGCAAATCTCAATGCTGAATTGTCCGGTGCTTCACAAGTTACTATAAGTGGAAATGTTTCCAGTGCAGAAATCAATTTGTCTGGTGCCAGTCAAATAGGTGGATATTTCGCACGAATAGAAAATCTGAAAACCAATTTTTCAGGTGCGAGCAGTGGTCGACTAACTGTAAACCAAACACTAGATGCAACATTAAGCGGAGCAAGTACTTTAGAATATAAAGGTGATCCACAAATAACAAATCAGGATATAACCGGTGGTTCCAATTTAATCGACAGAGATTAATTTTTAAATATTATTTTATACGACTAGATTCTGAAATCAGTAACCTTTATAGACTGCACCGGAAGTTGGCGTTTCATTTAATTCAATTTTACAAAGTTGTTGAATTTCGGGTTTGATCTTTTCCCACAACCATACCGCAATAATTTCACAGGTTGGATTTTCCAATCCTGGAATATCATTAAGTAATTTATGGTCTATACTTTTAATAATAGGATTAATTGTTTTTTTAATATCAGCGAAATCAATTACCCACCCAAGGTGTTGGTCCAGATCACCCTCAAAAAATGCCCTCAATCGGTAGGTGTGCCCATGTATAGCTTTACATTTATGTCCCTCAGGAACATTTGGTAGGAAGTGCGCAGAGTCAAATGTAAATTCCTTAAATATTTGCATTTTTTTAGTTGGATAAAAGTTGATTTAAATATTTTTATTTAAAACCGCTTTGGTTTATTCAAGTAATTATTATATGATTTTATAAAGAATCATCAGTAAAAGAATAATCTATTATTGGTTCTTATAAAATTTGTACAATGTAAACATGGCGAAACCCGCAAACAATATTGTGATTAAAAAATTCACTCTAACCATATTCCATTCATGATTCAAACTGGGTTCGTTGTTGTGATAGATATCCGTCAATGCCAAAGCAGAAACGAATAATGAAAACACAGTGAGAACGCCTAATCCCATTGAAAGACGAATTAATGATTTTGAATTGCTCATACTACAATATTTAATAGACTTAGTTTATTGGGTTTGGGTCGGATTGTCTGACATTCATGACTGCTCTACCTTCCACTAGCACTTTGGTATCGTTCACATATGTCACATACATTCTGACAAATATGGAACGTTTGCCTGCGCTTGTGACTTCAGCATGGACATGAATATCCTGGTCCTTTACAGGTTTCATGTAATCAATTCGAATATCCATGGTAGATAAAGTTCCCATGCTTTTTGAAGGAAATAAATAGCTCCCTGCTGCTGCTCCAGCTGCTCCATCCATCGCGGCAGAAAGGACGCCTCCATGATAGAATCTTTGCAAATAGTTACCTATGAATTCTTCTTTGAATGAGAGATAAAAACGAACCTTTCCTTTTTCCATTTGATCCACTTTTAAGCCTAGGGCCTTATGAAAGGGAATCTTATCCTCTATTCCACTAAATAAATGCATCAATTCTTCCTTCTTCATGGCGATGAAGTTATCGAGTAATGACAATATATCATAGCAACCCGTGTAACACCCCAAAGAAAGGCTGGAGTACATATTATGTTAATGACAATTAAAAATTGATTCTCATAAGCTTTAGATACCTTTGCGCCCAAATTTTGGACATGAGTGATATCCTTAGTCAGTATCCTTTACTTCTGTTATTTCTGGTAGCAGCATTAGGATACTTCATAGGACAGATAAAAGTGAGAGGCAGTTCATTGGGTACAGCTGCGATATTATTTACAGGACTGGCAATAGGGGCTTTGGATGAACGCTTTGCTATTCCGGAAATTATAATGCTTCTAGGTCTCAGTATCTTTGTGTATTCTATCGGCTTGAGTTCCGGACCTGCCTTTTTCCAGTCATATAAAAAGAATGGCTGGCGTGATTTCATCTTTACTTTTTCAATGCTTCTGTTATCAGGATTGCTGGCCGGAATACTTTGGACTGTTTTTGATTTGAGTGCCGCGATGATAACAGGTGTATATTCCGGAAGTACCACCAATACGGCTGCTTTGGCAGGAGTTATTGATTTGATCAACACCAAATATCAAGGAACGGATGCCGCTTCCATGGTCGAAGAAGCTGTGGTAGGATATTCATTTTCTTATCCGATGGGGGTTTTAGGGGCGATCATTGCGATCGTGTTGATGGAAAGATTGTTCAAAATCGACTATAAAGGTGAAAAACATGATTTGAGGAAAGAGTATCCATTAGAAGAAAACTTAATGAGACGTGCCTTTGAGATCACCAATCCGGAAGTTTTTGGTATTACGCTGAGAGACTTTTTCCGGAAGTATGATTGGAATTTTGTTTTTGGAAGAAGATATCGAAATGGAATACTCACCTTGACCCATTGGGACTCAACAATTCAAGAGGGTGATATCTTTATGGTTGTTGGTGCTGAAAAAGATCTGGAAGAATTGGTATCCATTTTAGGAAAGGATGCTCAGCTACCTCTTGAATTTAATAATCGAGAGTTTGATCACAGAAGAATATTTGTCTCTAATCCCAAAGTAGCCGGCCGGACTATAGCTTCTCTGAATATTACTGAGCAATATCAGGCTAGCATTACCCGAATAAGACGAGGTGATATTGAGATGATCGCTACTGGAGATACTGTCCTTGAATTAGGTGACAGAATCAGGTTTATTGCCAGAAGACAAGATTTGGATGCCCTGGCAGAATATTTTGGAGATTCATATCAGGAATCGAGTAAGGTCAATCTTTTTTCCTTTGGTCTAGGGATAGGTCTTGGCCTGCTATTGGGATCCATAGAATTCAATTTTGGAAATGGTATTTCGTTTAAATTAGGATATGCTGGTGGCCCTTTGATCGTTGGAATCGTTCTCGGAGCATTGCGTAGGACCGGCAATATCGTTTGGACATTACCATATAGTGCGAATGTAACACTTCAACAAATTGGCTTGATACTGCTATTGACGACTATAGGTGTGCGATCAGGGAATGCATTTGTCGAAAGCTTTACTTATGAAGGACTATGTCTGTTCCTCACCGGCGCAATAATAAGCCTTGTTACCGCATTCACCATTCTATTAGTGGGATACAAACTGCTAAGAATGCCCTTTAGCTTGCTCATGG
This sequence comes from Bacteroidia bacterium, assembly GCA_018680005.1. Lineage (GTDB taxonomy): Bacteria > Bacteroidota > Bacteroidia > Chitinophagales > Saprospiraceae > HDS-20. Next base: position 26,360 of record JAHHJQ010000374.1, read on the forward strand.
GTGTGGTCTCTAATCAACCGGCTATTCTGGAGTTTGCTCAGTCAAGAACAAAGAATAACATTCCTCTTTTCGGATTTGCAATGATGTTTCCGCTAGCTTTGATCGCTAAGGTGATTATTGCCCAGGTCTTGTTCTTGGTGTTGAACTAGAGATGTATTACTAGTCCAAAACCTTCACCTTTAGTTCAGGTTCGAATCCCATATTATACCATGCAAAAGCATAGATATCTGATGTCAACTCTATCTGTTGCTTAGTGCTTACAGAGCCGTGTCCTGCCTTGGTTTGAATTCGAATCAATACCGGATTGTCACCATCATGAAATTCCTGCAACCTGGAAGCAAACTTAAACGAATGGGCCGGTACAACACGATCATCATGATCGGCTGTTGTAACCAGTGTTGCAGGATATGAAGTACCCACCTTCAGAGCATGATATGGAGAGTACTTTTTCAAGTATTCAAACATTTCCTGTGATTCATCTGCGGTTCCGTAGTCCGCTGCCCATCCCGCACCAGCTGTGAATTTGTGATACTTTAGCATGTCCAAAACCCCAACGGCAGGTAATGCGACTTTTGCTAGATCTGGTCTTTGAGTCATGGTAGCGCCGACAAGCAAACCACCATTAGATCCACCGGCTATAGCCAGGTAATCCGAAGATGTATACTTGTTTTCAATCAGATATTCAGCAGCTGCAATGAAGTCATCAAATACATTTTGCTTTTTCATCTTGGTACCTGCTTCATGCCATTTTTCACCATACTCGCCTCCTCCTCTCAAATTGGGTTGTGCATATATTCCTCCATTCTCGAGCCAGGCTATCCGCGACGAGCTAAACCCAGGTGTAAGGCTTATATTGAATCCTCCATATGCATATAGATAGGTGGGATTCTTTCCATTCAATTTTAGACCCTTTTTATGCACGATGAACATAGGAACCTTAGTACCATCCTTACTGGTATAGAAGATTTGTTTGGTCTCATACTCATCAGGTTGGAAATCAACAACGGGTCTTTTGTGGAGCGTTGATTCACCACTTGCAATGTCATATTTGTATATGGTGGTTGGAGTCGTAAAAGATGTAAAGGAATAGTATAGATCTTTGTCTTCTCGTTTAGCACCAAATCCCCCTGCAGACCCGATACCAGGCAATTTTACTTCTCTTTCAAGATTGCCTTTCATATCAAATTGCTTAATTGAAGTTTTAGCATCGATAAGGTAATTGCCAAAGAGCTTGCCTCCACCTGATCCTGCTCGCAGGACATTTTCAGATTCAGGGATGATATCGATCCAATTTTCTTGGGCTGGATTGTTTAGATTCACTTTTATAACTCTGTAATTTGGAGCATCTATATCCGTTGAAAAATAGAAATCGTCACCTTCATTTTCGACATAATTGAAACTGCGCATATAATCATCCTGGAGCTGAATTCTTTTTCTGTCTTTTCCTAATCTTTGGACAAAGATCTGGTTGCCACTTGTGTTTTGCGCTGCTGATATGACCAGATATTTTTGATCTTCGCTTACATATCCACCAATATATCGGTTGGGTTCTCTATCCCCGCCAAATACCAGCTTATCTGCAGATTGCGCTGTACCCAACTTGTGATAATATAGTTTATGATGTTGAGTTTTAGCTGATAGCTCACTAGTATGTTTGGGGTTGTCATAGCTACTATAGTAGAAACCATCATTTCCATTCCAGCTTATACCACTGAATTTTACATCGATGAGGGTATCTTCAACGACATTCATGGTTTCAGCATCACGAACGATGATTTTGCGCCAATCGGAACCTCCTTCCGTGATCATATGTGCCGATAGTGAACCGTCTTTAGTAAAAAAGACTCCCCTTAAAGCAATGGTTCCATCTTCTGAAAAGTTATTGGGATCAATATAGACTTCTGGCTCGGATCCTTCTTTTCCCACCATAGAACGGTAGAGTACGCTATGATCCTGCAGACCATCATTTTTGTAGTAGTATTCGTAATCTCCTTCTTTGAATGGTGCAGATACACGTTCATAATCTAAGAGCGACTCGATTCTTGTTTCAAGATTTTCTCTGAATTTTATTTGATCCAAAAATCCAAAAGTGACTTCATTTTGTGCTGCGACCCATTTAGTTGTCTTCTCAGACATGTCGTCTTCTAACCATTGGAATGGATCACTCACAGCCACGCCATGATATTCATCGCTGTGATCAGTTTTGGTGGTTTCCGGATATTGAAGATTGTGCATTACTTTCTTGCTTGAGATAGAGTCTGACTTACAACTTTGATTTATGATTATCGCACTTAGCAGAATCACGCTGTATAAGGCTAAATTTTTCATCGATTATTTTTGATCAAAATTAGCTCAAAATCGATAGAAACAGAGACCAAATGAATGATTTGTTTCCAATCGACAGTTACTATCCCATTTTGAATGAAATGTCACTTAATTCGTGTTCCGTGCAAAATGATTTGCTCATGAACCGTTAAATAGACTTCATGAAAAGCATCAATTTTTATGGAAGCATCGGAGTCATTTTTGAGCTTGTGAGATAATTGAAATTCTAAATATCCGTTGTGCGATTTTAAATCGCGTCTTACGTATATCAAATAGATCCGCTTTCCATTGGTATACAACTCAATATGATTATTAAAATAATTATCTAAGAGACAATCATAATTTGATAGTTTCATTATCTCATTATTTTGATTTGCTGGAGTAATCTGATCAATAAGGTCTAAAATACTCGTGGGCGTCAGTTCAATTTTGAGCCGATCTTCATCAAATAAATAGGTAATATCATTGGGGTCATGGGCTGACAAATTAAGACAGATCAGAATAGAAATTATTGAAACAATAATTTTCTGAAAATCAACCTTCATAATGTAATTTAGTTGTTATACGTGAATATGATTAATGAGGTGAACGCGGTGAATGTGGAGGTCTCGGTGGACGACGCATGAACCCTTTTGCCATATCTGACGCTGGTGTTCCAGAGAAACAAATTGGAACGGAGGGGAAATTGTCCGTTATTAAATAATAATATTCATTTTCATTTTCTGCCGTTTTACCCCATCTACCATTACACTCATCAAGGTCCGAAACTTCAGGTATAAATTCATAATCCTGGAAATATCTACCATTATAAGTGCCATCAGGTGCTGTCACGCCATCACCAGGTCTATTGCCATCTTTCAAACGATATCCACTCTCATACGCCTTCAATACCCCATTTTCGTCAAAACCATATTTGTAGTATATGGGGTATCCATCGGAAGCATAACCTACTTTGATCATTTGTGAACCATCTGCACCAATCTCAGACAGAAATGCAGAAGGAGTGCCGTGATAATGATATTTTCCTGAAGGTTGTACGTGGGCATTATTACAATCCAGTCCAAGATCTTCAGTTGTTGTCAGTGTAGTGATATTCCAATTTCTGTTGATATGTCCTTTTGATCCAATGAAAAATTCTGCGGTAAAAGGATCAATACTTACACCACTGAACAGAATGCCGGAATCAAAGCCTTGAGATGAAGTTTTAGAATTGGCGATTGAAGGATTTAATGGAAGAGAAACAGCAATGTTTGATTCTTGAATAGTATTTGGATTTCCTTGGTTTGGGAATTTGCCTACATCGTGATTGGCTATACTATTGATTGCAATCTTTCGCAGCTTATTTTTTTCATCGACTTCTTCGTGGTATTGGCTGGATTTATTGAGCTGCTCTTCTATATTTATTTGACAACTTTCCGGGTCTAAATTGATGTTGTACGTATCTGAATTAATCTTATCCAGTCGGCCATTCTCATTGTTTATGATTCGACGTTGTTTTCTTTGGTAATCTGTGATCGAGGAACAGGCCACAACAAGAATAGAAATGCCAAGAATACAATACGCTAATAATCTGGTGTATCTCATGATAAATAACTTAAGGTTGAGAGATTGAATACAACCTTAAATTATCATCAATAATAGATTGAAGAAAGCAAAGATCACCGTATAGAGCAAAAGACTTGCTCAGTGCGGCATTATGCTTACTCAAACCTTATTTCAAGATTATAGCAAATAAGAGTTTATGCTGATCCATTAAAGAATTCGACCATTCCGGTTTTGACATCATACATGGCACCAATGATTCCAATCTGATTCCTTTCAACAAGTGCATTCAATACCGGACTATTTGATTTGATATTGGCAATGGTCAATTGGACATTTTTTTTGGAAACCCGATTCACAAAGTCCAAATTTGAAGAGTTGCGATCTTCACCTTCTTTGGTAGGTGTACTGTCCACGGCCGGCATAATTTTATCAAGCATCTGGGTCAGATTACCCAATTGTGCGTGATCACATGCGCCCTTGACAGCACCACAAGAAGTATGACCCATGACTACAATCAATTTGGATCCAGCGAGCTGACAAGCAAACTCAAGACTCCCAAGGATATCTTCGTTGACAAAATTACCTGCAATCCGAGCATTGAATATGTCCCCGATGCCTTGATCAAAAATGATCTCTGTTGGAATTCTGGAGTCGATACAGCTGATGACTGCTGCAAACGGATACTGACCAGTTGCGGTATCCGTTATCTGGGCGTGAAGATTTCTGTTTAGCGATTTGTCTTTCACAAATCTTTCATTCCCTTCCTTGAGCAATTCAATTGCATCTGCAGGTGAAATAAGGCCCTGGCTTTCTTTAGTCTGGGTTTCTGAGTTATTAATTGCTGGATTCATTATTGATTATTATTCGTTATTGGTTGATTAAGTTTAATATATGTCTTCGACATTATCCTTTATCCAAATGAGACAATCCTTGAAATTGTCAAATATCAGTTCTTCAGGTACTAAGTCCGGGATGATATCAATTCTTTCCATCATGTATCTGGGTTGTTCCAGAACATCCACCATCAAAACCTTTACATCCTTGCCGATAAGATCTACAAGCACGTCTTCCATGGCATATAGTCCGGATTGATCGATATACTGCATTCTACCCATTCTGATCACAACTGTAGATGCGGTATGAGGTATTTGCAGGGCCAGTTCCTGGAAGTTGCTCGTAGAACCAAAAAATAGAGGTCCTTTAAGGTGTTTGATAAAGACTTCCTCTTTCAGGTTTACTGGAAAATCTATTTCATCCGGCCAGGCTTTCTCTTTTGTCAATGATTTGACATCAGATCTTTCAGAAGCCAAGTCACCGATTTTCTTCATAAACATGAGCGATGCAATGACTAATCCGATGCCTACAGCAAATACAAGATTCCAAAAAGAGGAAAGAATAAGTACCACTAACATCACAAATACTTCCTGCCGCGGCATATACGGTATGGCCTTCAAACCTTTGTAGTCCATTACTCCAATTCCTACTGTAATCAGTATGCCAGCAAGCACGGCTGCCGGAATTTGAGAAGCAATTGGTCCCAAGCCTAGGAGTATGATTAAAAGAAGAATTCCCGCAATCATACCTGATAACCTGGTTTTTCCACCAGCATTGATATTCACAACAGTTCTGATGGTCGCACCGGCACCAGGGATTCCTCCAAATAGTGCAGCAATACTATTTCCAATACCCTGACCAATAAGCTCCTTATTTGGTTTGTGCTTGGTTTTGGTCATATTATCAGCGACTACCGAAGTAAGTAAGGAGTCTATAGCACCAAGGAGTGCGAGTGTGATGGCTGTGAAAATGAAAGGAGAAATACTTGCCATGCTAAATTCTGTAAAAATGCCTAGGTTAATAACTGGAAATCCACTTGGTATTTTGGCTATGGGTCTATAATCCAAATTGAAGCCCACGGCTACGGCGGAAACTACAAATAAGGCCACAAGTGTGCTTGGTACTGCCGTGGTGATTCTCTTAAACAGGTAAATAATAAGTATAGTACAAAGTGCTAATATCAGTTCCAAATAATTAATATTCTGGAGTGCTCTGGGCAAAACTTTGAGGGATCCATTAATACCTGAGGCTGCTTGACTTGCCAGTGTTTGGGATTCTGCTAGAATCTGATCCTGCGTAATTAACTCTGCCCTTCTAATTGTTTCTTTAAAGTTTTCTAATACCAATATGCCTTCACCGGCCTCTTCTTTCAATATATTTTCCAGGATGATCTCTTCGGCTACTGGCTTAAATTGCTCTACGTATTCCTGGTCTTCTTTTGGATAGTAGCCAATAGAGGGTAGGATTTGAGTTATAATAATAATTACGCCAATTGCAGTCATGAATCCAGAAACTACAGGATAGGGGATATAGCGGATATATTTTCCAAGGCCAATTAAGCCCAGGCCTATCTGAATGATTCCGGCAAGTAGAAAAATGGTGAGTATGGCGGGTAAAGCTTTGTTGACATCGCCTTCGTATGCCGCAACGATCCCCGCGATGATTACCATACTGACTGCAGTCATTGGTGCGGTAGGTCCGGAAATTTGGGTGTTCGTACCTCCAAAAAGTGCAGCAAAAAAGCTAATCAAGATGGCGCCATAAAGACCTGCGCTCGGACCTAAACCAGAACTGACACCAAATGCAAGTGCCAAAGGAAGGGCAACAATTCCGGCTGTGATACCTCCAAATAAATCTCCTCGAAAATGGGAAAAGTCGAAACCTAGTTTCTTGAGCATGATTTTTCGTTTTTACTAAGTGATGTATAGTGTGATTCATCCGACTGACTATCGCACGAATTGGAAAGATCAAAAATATAATTTTGTTTAAGAATAGAAAGGAATTATCTGATTTCAATCTCGATTTCGGCCATAGTGATCATGACTGCTCACAAATTCATCCGCAAGAATGGCAGAACCTAAGGATATCTCACCACAAAGTGCAACGGCCGCTGCAATTTCTGCGAGTTTATTCACCTTTCCGGTTCCATAGCAGTCCATCACTTCAAGACATTCGCGTTGGGTAGGAAGACCGGTGCCGCCACCATAAGTTGCAACGATCAAAGCAGGAATCGTAACAGACATATAGAGATCTCCATCTTTATTAATTTCTCCATGATAATAACCTGCAGACGATTCAGCAACGTTAGCCACATCTTGTCCTGTCGCGATAAATAAAGCGGTTATCCCATTAGCGATATGTGAGGTATTGGTAACCGCTTGTGCCATATATGCCTCCAGGGTGGATGTGCTTTTGAATCTATTGTAGTCTTCCGGGGTTGTCCTGAGCACGTCTTTCATCAGTTGACGGGGAAGTAAACATTCAGCAACGACTTTTTTTCCTCTGACAGTCAGCGCATTGATCAGTGAATGCTTCTTATCGGAATCAAATTGGCTTCCAAATTTGAAGGCTTCAACCTCCTCGGGTTGATTTTGCAATATCCACTGACAGGCCCTGTGGGCGGCTTTGTTGACCATATTCTGGCCGGCTGCATCACCGGTGGAAAAGTTGAATCTGATGAACCGAAGCTTTCCAACAGCGTATTGGCCAATATTCAAAAGTTTGCCTACACTGGTGGTCTCTTCGCTAATTTCCTTAATTTTTTGAAAATTGGATTTGACCCAAACCCCAAAACGCCTTGCTGCCCGAGCATCGTGGAATGTAAATCCTGCTCCACGGTTCATGGCATCGTCGAGAACAGTTGATTTCACTCCTCCTGCCAGCGAAGCGATCTTCATTCCCCGATTGTAGCTCGCCAATAGTGTTCCTTCAGACGTAGCCATAGGTATATAAAACTGTCCATTGGCATGCTCCCCATTGACTTTCAATGGTCCTGCGAATCCCAAGGGTACCTGAGCTACTCCTGTAAACATCTCGATATTACCAGATACCACTTCAGGTGGAATAGAATAACCGCCTATATGTTTGAGATCGACTCCGGTTTGATCTTTAATTGCAGTTCGCCTGGCAGAAGCCTGTGATTCATTATAGTCATCAACTTTGGAATAGGGCAGTTTTTTCATATTGATTTAGACTATTCAGTCAGTAATCGATGTTTAAATTGACCTAATTAATTGGCCATTGTCTTGAGACGTTTTCTTTCAGCTTTCAGCTTTTGATGATATTCAGCAAAAATTGCTCTTGAGATGACCAATTTCATGATTTCGTTGGTACCTCCATATATTCTCTGAACCCTTGCACTGGCATAATTTCTTGATATTGGATATTCCCACATAAATCCATAACCACCAAATAACTGCAGACATTCATCCAGCATCTTTCCTTGCATTTCTGAAGCGGCATATTTAGCCATTGCACCCATCTCGGCTGTCAGTTTTCCTTCAGCAAGCAGTTCTGAACATCGATCGACAAATACGGTATGCAGTTCAAGTTGTGTGGCTACTTCTGCAAGTTTGAATTGCGTATTCTGAAACCCGCAGATAGGCTTTCCAAATGCCGACCGTTCCTGTGTATACTGAATCGTTTCTTCTAATGCACCTGCGACAGATCCAATGGCCTGAGAGGCTATCGTCAATCTTTCCCTAGGTAGCTCTGTCATCATGTAGATAAATCCTTTTCCTTCTTCTCCCAGCAGTTGTGTTTTTGACACTTTGACATCTTCGAAGAAAAGCTCACAGGTGTCCCCTTCTTTCATTCCCAGCTTGTGGAATGGTTTGCCTCGTGAGAATCCTTCCGAATCGGCATCTACGATGATCAGACTAATGCCTTCTTTTTTTGTACCGGGATTGGTCTTACAAGCCAGAATCACAAAATCACAGGTATATCCAATGGTGATGAATGTCTTTTGACCATTGATTATATAATGATCTCCCATGTCAACTGCATTGGTCTTGATGGCCTGAAGGTCACTACCTGTGCTTGGTTCTGTCATTCCCAAGGCCCCGATAAGTTCACCAGAAATCATTTTTGGAAGATATTTTCTTTTTTGATCTTCTGTGCCATAGTGTTGAATGTAGGGAGCTATGATATCACAATGCATACCAAAGGCCGGTGCTGCAAGCGAAGTCTTGGCCTGTTCTTCTAGAATAAGTGCACTATAGGTATAGTCTAGTCCTGCACCCCCATATGCCGGCTCTACAGACAAGCATAGTAGTCCAAGTTCTCCTGCTTTGAGCCAGGCTTCTCGATCACAATATCCTTGCGACTCCCACTTTTCGCGATGTGGAAGGCATTCATTTTTGAAATATTCCCGAACCGTTTCTTTTAGAAATTGATGTTCTTCGGTTGCATAAACTTTTCTGGGTAAAGAGACTTTTGGGATCATTTGCGTTCAATTTTGAATGATTGAATGATTGAATGATTGAATCGATGGGAATGTAAATTATACTATTTATTGCCATCTAATAATTCTTTTGGAATTTGGACTTTCTTCATTCTGAGATATTCACCTAAGGTCTTGGCCTGTCCGTCCATCTTGGTGGTTGCAGCGACACCTTCCTGAAGAAAGCCTTTGATGTAAAAATTCAGACCAAGTAAATTGGGAAATTCAAATCTGGCGATCTTAAAAGATGCTGTTTCTGGTAGTAATTCTTTTAGTTTTTCGACGCTAAGCAACTGTTCAAGAAAAGCGTATGATGCATTGGTTTTACCCCAAATTCCGAGATTGGCATTTCCCCCTTTATCTCCAGATCTGGCGGCATAGATGGTGCCCAAAGGCAATATTTCGGTTTCCTCGTGATGAAAAGAGAAATCCAGGGAGTCATAACTCTTGATCACCTGAATGTCTTCTGAGGATGTTACTTCCGCTAGATAAATATCTTCGTTTTGATAATGCAGCTGCTGCTTAAGATACTTTTTCTCTATCAATGCTGGGAAATGAATGATACGTGGTTTTGCAGGTCCTGGAGGAGCACTCATACACCAACCTGGCGGAGCGCACAGTGCCAGTTCGATCATTTTTGAGGTAAAGAATTTTCCTGCTTTTTGTGGATCCTTGTCAATCACAGTAACCCTGAAAGTTGAAAATGCTTCTTCATGAGTGCTGGGATCTTCATTTATATTTTTGATGAAATGAAAATCAATTTTATCAAATGAAGCGGGGCCGCCGATATTATTTAAAAACTCGGTTTTGAGGATATCAACTTTTTTGTCCACGTCCAGTCCCAATATGTACAACTGCATCATATTCTGAAATCCCCCTAAACAATTCACCGTGACTTTGGACGTCCTCGTTGGTGGGGATCCTTTGACATCCGAAACAGATACCCGATCCGGGCTTTCCTGAACGATATTGATCGTGTCAAAGTGAGCTACGACATCCGGCGTAATATATTCCGGTGCATTTATTTCATAAAGCAATTGTGCCGTTACGGTACCAATGCTAACGAGTCCTCCGGTATTGGGATGTTTGGTTATAGAAAAGTCCCCGGTACGAGAAATTTCTGCAATAGGGAATCCAACCTTTGTAAAACTCGGAACTTCCTCAAAAAATGAATAGTTACCGCCTGAAGCCTGACCGCTACATTCAATAATATGTCCGGCTGTGGCTGCGCTTGCTAATTGATCCCAGTCATTTTGCTTCCATCCAAAGTGATGAGCTGCCGGCCCCATCACAACGGAGGTGTCAGCTACTCGACCGGTTACTATAATGTCAGCTCCTAGATCCAGGGCTTTGACAATACCCCAGCATCCCAAGTATGCATTTGCCGATACGGGCATCATTCCACTTTCAGACAGAGTGATATTCTTTTCCAAATGCTGTAACCTGGCACCTTTAGATCGTAATTCCAAAAGGCTGGGCATAAGATCATCTCCATCGATATATGCGATTTTCGGGTGTAATCCCAGATGTTTGGCAACAGATTTTAATCCTTCAGCAAGCCCCAATGGATTTAGTCCTCCTGCATTGACAACGACACGAATATTTTTATCCAGACAATCACCCATGATTCCTTCCATCTGTTTTAGAAAGGTTCGGGCATATCCAAGATCAGCTTTTTTTGATTTGGCTTTGAATAATATGGCCATGGTCAGTTCTGCCAGATAATCACCTGTAAGAAAATCTACTGGACCACCATCGATCATTTCTCTGGCAGCACTAAATCTATCACCATAGAATCCTGAAATATTGGCAATAATCACCTTGTTCTTGGCCTTTCCTTCCATAGGATTACCAAGATAGTGGATTGTTTCGTGGAGGTAAGTAATTTAGAATGAAAAATGAACTACTATTTCAGCAGACGACTGGCAACTTGTGGGGTCAGTTCATAGTGATTATAAACGACTTTACCGGATTCGTTGATTACAATGAACCACGGTGTCCCGCCCGTCCGATATCTTTCGACGATATGTGAGCTTTCTGTCCCGATGTCATGTCCAAAAGGAATATTCAATTTATACTTCTTTTGCATCTTTTTGAGTTTCTTGAAATTATTGACATCAGCTCCCTCAAAGACAGTTTGAATGGCAACAAATTCTACATTCTCCTGATCACCGAAGCGTTTATTCAGATACTTCATGGTCGGGAAGCCTGATTTATGACATCCTGGACACCAACTCTGAAAGCAGAATACAACAATTTTCTTACCAGCGAAATCAGAAAGTTTGTATGAGCCAAGTTCTCCGCTCCCGTCCAGCCAAGCTTCTATATCCCATTCAGGTGCTTCTTCTCCTTCTATTCCACCATATTGGGCGAATAGAGCGGAAGAATAAAGTAAAACCAGCGATATCATTATCAATCTAGTGCGATTCATGCTCAGAAACTTTAGGTGATTCAATTACTTCTAATGAATCTCCTACCGATATCATACCAGATTTGACAACTTTGGCGGTAATACCGCCATGGCCACGCATAGCATTATAACCACCCGGACCAAGATTTCGCTCCATCTTGATGCAAGGTGCACAGGGCCCGGTTACTTGTAGATGTGTGCTTCCGATCCGTATCAACCTTCCTTTGAGCGAAACCAAATTCATACCTGATACAACAATATTTCTTCTGAGTTGAGATGGGTGAACTGTTGTCTTTCCTAACAATTGACCCACTGTCTCAAGGTGTTCTTTCTGAATCAGTGTCACATCCCGTTTGCCTTGTTTTCCAGAATATCGATCCCCAAGTAGTCCCTTTCCGACAATGGCTTCTATTTGTTGAACTTCAATTTGAGGTGACTCCCTGTCCGGACGAAGACCTATCCATTCGACCTTCCCAGGTACCGGATAGATGTTGTTTTTATTGAGCATATGATTTTATGATACAGGTGATATCTTAAGAGCTAGGTCTCATTGCAAGTTAGTAAATGATAAACATGAATATACCTTTGAAATGTTGATCTTCGCAGATGCGTTGTGCGGTATTTATTTTTATTCTTGGTTGTTTTTTTTCGTGTAGGAACGAAGATGGCTGGTATGAGACAGAGATTGGAAGTGAGGTAGATGTGGCCTTACCGGCTACAGCAGTGTTTGCAAATCTATCGGCATTTGAGGGATTGTCAGCAGCGGTTCCTGATCTATTTTGGATCGAAAAAGTTATTGAGGAAACACCTACTCCTGTTCGGATTATAGTACTTAGCGATAGTACATACTTTGAAGAAAGATTGGTTGAGGTGGATGAAGATCAATTACAGATTTTTTACACCGTTGACAAGACAAGCCTGCCAATCAAAGATGTTCGACATCTCATTAAAATTGCTCAACAGGATGACGGACAAAAGTGTATTATTAGTTGGGTGACCACATTCGTTGTTCAGGAGAAGAACAGAGAGCGGATTCAAACTAAATTCTCAGGCATGCAAGAAGCTTATTTATACTCTTTGCAATTGATGGGGGTCGAGCTAGAGGAAATGATGAATGATGAATCGTTTTGATAAAATGGAAAAGCGCGATGATTATTAT
>JAHHJQ010000376.1 GCA_018680005.1 Bacteroidia bacterium
GATCAATATAATGAAACGACCTTCATCATTCAGGTGGCTTTTATTTCCTGATTTTTGTTCTATCCTCCTAGTAAGTTGCAAAAGCACTATGGAAGCATTAAGAATGTCTGGAGCCTTAGGTAGCAAAAAGCAAAAGGAACAAACAGACCCTCCGAAATTTTACAATGTGGACCACAGTTCACATTCAGATTTACCGACCATCATAGATTTCTTTCCCGATGCTGATCTGAACAAAGACAATTTTCCTGAGTGGGCAGCCAAAGAAATGAAAGTAGATATTCGTTATCTGCGATCTGCAGAAAGCCCGGATGGGACATTTCACTACTTTCAGCAGTATCACGATGATATTCCTGTTTATGGGGCACAATACAATTTTCTAATGCGAGATGGGAAACCAGTATCGGCCCATGGAATGTTATATCAAAATATTAAGATCAAGGCTAGATCAAAATATTCGCTAGATAAGTTGATCAAAGAATTGAAAGAATCCCATACAAAGTGGTGGTTTAGATCTGCCGATCAATCCTATATTCTCCCATTTGTTGATCAAGGACAAACTAAAATGTATTTGGTTTATTGGATAGAGGCGAAACTTCCTTCAAATGGTGTTGAAGTGAATATTTATATAGATCAAGCTACAGGAAAAATCGTTTTGATTGATGAAACAGAAATGACTCTGGAAGATGGGAAAGGAATCAAGACTAACGGGAAGGAAGTGAATTTAGGTACTCAACATACCAGTGATATTGATTCGGAACATGGTGCTTATGGCGATACTAAGGCTGATGGTTATCGATTAATGGATGAAGTACGCAATCTTCATACACTCTCTGCAAATGATGCATTGGAACCTGAGATCGGAGAAGACGAATGGCTGAATAATGGAATATTTGAGACGTTTGGTCGTTTGTACCAAGGAGTCGGAAGGGATATCATTGAATCCGATAATTCCTGGGAGGATATATCCACAGCTGTCGATGTACATTGGGGTATGCAGAGGTCCTACGACTACTTTGCATCAGCCCATAGTAGGCAGGGCTGGGATGGTAATAATGGCTATCTGGCAGCGATCATCGACTTTGATAATAGAGCAGCGGCATTTGACACGGATGGTTTTCTCAAATTTTGCAATCCAAGACGTCGACCAGGTATGTTGAGGGCAGCAAGCGCATTGGATATCATTGGTCATGAATATGCCCATGCTGTGAATTATAGTATTGTCAATCTGAATAGCTCAGGAGAGTCCGGTTCTATAGAGGAGGGTATAGGTGATATTTTTGGAGTAACCATTGCTACGATTAATGGCGAAGGAAATTGGCTCATAGGTGAAGAAATCAATCCCTCAAAAGCAAGAAATGTAAAAGACCCAAAATCCTCAGGGAATCCCGACACCTATGAAGGAGAAAATTGGAGCACTTCTAGCCTAAATAGTCTTCTGGATGAATTTGAAGTGGAAAACAAAAATTCCAAACACCAACGCTCTACCATAATGAGCTATTGGTATTACTTGCTCTGCGAAGGTGGCAAGGGCGAAAATGATAATGAGGACTATTATGATATCAAGCCAATCGGTATGCAAAGCGCGGCCGATATCGTGTTTCGATCATTATTTCGAATGCATCCCGCTATCGATTTCGAAGGTATACGCAAGCTTACGGTAGATTTGGCAAGAAAGAAATATGGTAAGTGCTCCAAAGAATTGAAAAATGTAACCAACGCATGGAATGCAGTTGGCTTAGGTGATCCGTTCTGCGATTGCTTTGAAGGATCTTTTGTATTGATGGTCAAAGATGGAAAGAAGACACATAAAGCCACATTTTATTACAAGGACGATAAGAGCGCTATTGAAATTCTAGATGAAGACGGAATACCGCGAAGAGTTGTTACCTCAGCGGGTGATCCACTACGTCATGTGCAGGGACAACCCGATATACCTGCAAGTGGTCCGGGAGGCCCTTGGCTAAGGCAAATGTTTCAAGGTAAAAATATGGTATTGACAAATCCACCTTTACCATATCTCTCCAGAAAGGCATATGTAGAGCAAAGAAATAAACTGCGAACAGGAAAGAAAATGAAAGTAAGTGGATATACTGCTTTCGAGTACAGATTTCCGGATGGTACTTTTTGGTCTACCGATGAAGTGTGTATTTCACTTATCGATATGAGCAGTCATATGGCTATTATAGGACCTAATGCCAAAAAGAATAATTATCGCGCATTTTATGGTTTTCCAGTGCAGATGAATGCTGATGGCGAAAGTTACTGGATTGAGAATATTCGAGAATACGAAGTACCGGATCATATTTTTTCGAGATAGAAGATCAACCTACGCAAGTGGTCATTGTTATTTTCTTAATACATCATTGATCTTATCTATATATTGCTTACTTATGCTGTATGTCCTTAATTGATCAACATGGAAGGGTAGTGAACTATATCCGATTGGCTGTAACCGATCGGTGTAATCTCAGATGCCATTATTGCATGCCTGCCGAAGGGATTGACTATGTAGATCGTCAAGAATTGTTGACTTATGAAGAAATGGAAAGACTTCTGATTATCCTTTCAAGAGAAGGTGTAGACAAAGTTAGAATCACTGGTGGCGAACCATTTTTGAGAAAGGGAATGATGGATTTTCTCACTTCCTTGTCGCAAATTCGAGCTTTGGATCAGATTCATATAACCACCAACGGTACCTTGACCAAAGATCTGGTGCCTCAACTCAAGCATCTCGGAATCAGTGGTATAAATTTGAGTCTGGATTCATTGGACAAGGAACGTTTCAGCTCAATTACCAGAAGAGATAATTTTGATGATGTCATCACCACTTTAGTGAGTCTTTTGGAACATCAGATCCCGACAAAGATCAATATGGTTGTGATGAAAGATCAAAACCTTGAGGACATACATGAGATGATAGAACTTAGCAGGGATAAAGACATCAGTGTACGCTTTATCGAAGAAATGCCATTTAATGGATCTGGAGTAGGCTTTTCTGGGTTGGAATGGAACTATCAGAGAATTTTGGAGCACATCATGACAAGTTATGGAGATATAGAAAAAATTCAAGATGGCCCGTATTCAACATCATTAAATTATCGCATCAAGGATTTCAAAGGAA
>JAHHJQ010000338.1 GCA_018680005.1 Bacteroidia bacterium
ATTCAATAGGTCGCGGATCGATATCTCGAATGTGTCCATATTTTTCTGAATCTGACTCCTTTAAGCGTCTTAATTGTTCGTAGTCGGGCAGAAGGACGTCTGCAGGTAAGACATTGGGCATTGGGATCTGATGATCAAATCCTTCTTGACGCAATTGGAATGAAGCAGCCATATTGAATATCGCCCGCCCATTTTGGTAGGCCACGACGCGCCTTGTGGTAAAACTCCCTCCATTTCTCAGAATGTCCACCTCGTAGCGAATAGGAACATCAATGTGACCGGCCAGGATGAAGTAGCCATGCATTGAATGCACAAACCGGTCTTCTGGAACTGTCTTATACGCAGCATGCAGAGATTGAGCAAGCACCTGTCCTCCAAAGACCCGTTTCCAGGGTGCTTTGTAATTTCCCCCTTCAAAAACATTTTCGTCAAGACGTTCCAGGGTTAACAGATCAATCAACTCCTTTACCTTCTCCATACTATAATTTTGAGATCGCGAAGATAAGAATCTTTGAAAGTTGGCTACCCTGGAAATCCTCAATTCACTTTTAGTTGCATTACGGGGACTGCCAATTCTTTTACAACTGAGATTGATAAACATCAAGAGTCTTCATGTCTAAAATCATCAGTCCTGGAATCCACATACTTTAGATTTATATCCTGTAAGAGTGACCATCCTAAAAACCAAACCAAATGCCCATCTACCAAAACGCGCGCAATCAGAATGTCAACTGTATGGCTGGGATGCCGATTACCTTTGATGCCAATGGGAAAGTCGTATCCGCAACCGTTGCTAGAAATTCGGTCTATCAAAACGCACGCAATCAAAATGTGACTGCAGCGGCTGGTACTTTCCTGCAATTTGACACACGTGGATATGTAGCCAGTGCTACTGTCCCTCGAAATAGTGTTTACCAGAATGTACGAAATCAAAATGTTACTGCCGCAGCACGAACAATGATAAGCTTCGATACTAATGGATATGTAACTTCAGTGATTGTAGCCAGAAATTCAGTCTATCAAAATGCACGCAATCAAAATGTGACTTGTAGTGCGAGTACAACTATCCAATTTGACGATCGTGGGTTTGTTACTTCAGCTGTGCTACCGCGTAATAGTGTCTATCAAAATAGCCGTGACCAAAATGTAACTGGAAGTCCAGGTACAACAATAATATTTGATAACCGGGGCTATGTGAGTAGTGCTGAAGTTTCAAGAAACAGTGTATTTCAAAATGGTCGAAATCAAAATGTGACCGCTACTGCAAACACCACAATTGTATTTTATTCAACCGGATATGTCAATTCAGCTATTGTTCCCAGAAAGGCAGTATATCAAAATGCCAACAACCAAAATGTAACTGTCCTGGCTGGAAGAACAGCCGTATTCAGCATTATAGGTTTTTTGATATCCAATTAATGGTCTCTATGAACTATTGATAGCTCAATCCATGACCAAATGGATACAATGGATCTTTTGAATCATAGGGGACATCTTCCAGTTGTGCTTCGACCGCTTCTACCGAGGAAGGTATTTGAAAGGGTAATTTGCCTGTTGGACTAAATGCTCCGAATATCATATCTATGATGATCTCATCACTACTATTGAAACTGGCAATTACGGAGCTTGCGGCATCATTGATTTCCGGGAATACAGCAGGTCGTTCTAAATCTATTATTATAATAGTAGGTTTGGCATTTGACAAATCGAGAATACCTGATATTTCATCTTGTGTGAAGTTCAGTTGTCCCTGGCGAAAAAATTGCTCAATAAAATAATCGTTTCTTTCGGTAAATGGAGTTTTTAATTTTTTAATAATAATATCTGCTTCATCCGCACTTTTGACAGCAGAGGCATGTCCTGATAATGCTTTATTATCTATTCCTTCAATATATATTTTTAGGTCCGAAGAGAGGGGTAGAATATCATCATTATTTTTAAGTAATACCAAAGATCTTCTTTGAGATTCTCGGCCTTTTGCATTGAATTGATCTGATCCAACAATACTTAAATCATCAATATTTACAAAAGGATTATCAAATAATCCAAGTATGAATTTATCCCGCAATATGCGGCGTATCGATTGATCAATTCTTGACGCTTGAATTTCACCGGATTGTACAAGATCAATAATTAGATCGGGTCTGCTTTCTCCTCCAAACATATCACATCCTACTTCAAGTAATTTTGATATTCTTTGTGATTCAGTTAAATGTTCTACACCCCAGGCTCTTACCTCATCCAGTGATGCTTCTGTTACAATGTTCCAGTCTGTACAAACTACGCCTTCAAAACCAAAAGAATCCCTGAGTAAATCGGTGATGATATATTCATTGTAAGCCATGGCTACGTCTTCTGGTGTCTGCCCGATGGGAATGCCATAATAAGGCATGATCTGAGCAGTTTTAGCTGGGAAGGCGCCTTCTGTAAAAGGAATGAGGTGGTAATCAAAATTATCACCGGGATAAACCTGTTCCTTCCC
This sequence comes from Bacteroidia bacterium, assembly GCA_018680005.1. GTDB lineage: Bacteria > Bacteroidota > Bacteroidia > Chitinophagales > Saprospiraceae > HDS-20. Next base: position 2,483 of record JAHHJQ010000338.1, read on the forward strand.
ATATGGGAAATGTGCATCCTCTCCATCCTTTTGAGGACCAGCACCGGAGAAATGCTTAGTCATACAGGCAACACTCTCATGGTTCAAACTATCGCCTTGAAAACCAAGAACATAAGCTTTGGTAAGTGCGGCACTAACAAATGCATCTTCGCCAAAGGTACCCCCAATTCGTCCCCATCGGGGTTCGGTAGCTAGATCCGCCATTGGGTGTAGGGCTAATCGAATCCCTACTGCCAGGTATTCCTGGCGAGCTATATCTCCAAATTCGTGCATGAGAACAGTATCGCCGATTGCCGCAAATCCAAGAGGTGAGCACCATTTGGAGAAGAATGGTGTTGGGATAGTAGCACCAAAATCATTAGCGGCCACGTGTCTTGGATCGGTAGCGATCGTCACCGGAATTCCCAATCTTGTGCGTTCAGCCAGTTTTTGAATATTATTATTCCATTTTGCGAGTGCTTCTTCCGAAGGAGATTGAACAATATTGAAATGATTCATTTTGAGACGGGCAACCATTTTCGTATTGGTGGGCAACACAAATGAAATCGGTTCACTAAATATTGGAGATTCCAGAAATCCACCATCATTATCCATTCCGATCATGTTGATAAACATCAATCCTGCTTTCTCCTCGAGGTTCATTTGACCAAGAAGATCGTCGATCCTGTCCTCAACAGAGGCACGGGTGTCTTCATATATATCCAATCCACCATTCTTATTGAGATCCCGAAATGTATATCCATCAATAGTTAAACTGGGAGCTGAATCACCCAATAATTTCATGTTGGCTGCAGTAGCACGGTTCCACTTAATTGTAAAAAATAAGTATGTGCCAATTAGTATAATTATTAATGCGCCCAGGAAATACAAGAATATTTTAAAAAACTTATTCATCGTTATTTATTTCAATTATCATCAGTATTTCTTAAAAATTATTTCAGGATAGAATATTTCATCATTCTCCAGTATTGTAAAGATTAATTTAGAATAATTATTATTATCAATGGACGGTAGCCAATAATCTGGAATATTAGTTACAAATTCCCTAAGTATTTCTTTGATATTTGAATTACCTTTAATTGCTATTAAGTTAAAATTCGGTTGATTGGAAGAAAAATCAATTGCATACTCGACCTTGCCTGTTTTACTTTTTTTGGTTCCCCGTAAGTTATCGAAGAATTCGTGTAACAAATAATCTAAATGATCTTCACCTCCCAAGTAGGGTAGAATAGGCGTATTTTGATCATTTCGATTATCTGATACTAATTTATTATTCGAATGATCGTATTTGTCAATTAATTGGCCTTTTTTGGAATAGTAATTCCAGGCACCCACTTTCTCACCATTGAGGTAAACGCCTTCAGAAGCAATCGGAAGATTATTTCTGAGAATTTGAATCGTTCCGGTCTCATCGACATGGATCGCCTGATTGAGTTCATTTGAATCTGCAGATCTTAATCGATCTGATTTAAAAAAGGTCTTCCAAAGGCCATTCCTTTTACCTTCTCGATAACTACCTTCCTCTTTTAATGATGATCCATTGGCATGGAAGTAGGACCACAGGTCAGCTGGCTGATCACGTTCATAGAAACCCATTTGACTTACTGACCTGTTACCCAGGTCGTCCTCATCAAATCTCACATATTGTCCTTGTTTTATCTTTTTATCCGACTTCAAAACATAATAGTCCTCAAAGTATCCATCACTGGATTTCTTCTTTCTTTTTAGATCCTGACCGATCAGGGTATGGGAACATCCGAGTAACAGGGCTAATATGATGGGAATCAACTTAAAATTCATTGTCGAACTAACTATACACCTATGCGTGCAGCCCTTCTGATATATTTGATCCAGGTTTCTTTGGTCTGAAGACTGGGAAGTGTCAGACCTGGTTTGAATCTTATAGAAGGGACCACAGTTATAAAATCTTCTTTAATTGCTTTAATATAGTTTTCACAGGATTTCAGGGCATAGGAGGGATCCAGAAATTTTCCAATTGTCATTTTGGATACGCCGATACGCTTAGCTGTT
>JAHHJQ010000385.1 GCA_018680005.1 Bacteroidia bacterium
GCTTTATTCTGAATGGTCTGGCTTCAAGTGACATGTTTATAACCAATAAAGGATTTAAGGCTGTTGATCTTGAACTTATTACACCGGAAAGTACACTTCGGTTTGATTCCCTTCAATTCTTCTATGATGAATATGGAGACTATCTGGCCTTTGAAGATGAAGTGATAATTGAGGGCACATTCGACAACTCCAACCTTTCTATTAAGGATTTGAGACGGTTTGCGAAGCTGTTCTCCACGAATACTTTCTTCGTTCAAAATGAAGATGACAATTTTTATTTGGATGGCAGGCTTTATGGAAAGGTCAATAGTCTTCGTGCAAAGAACTTCACGCTTAGAATCGGCAATTCTCTCCGACTTAAAGGGAGCTTTTCTTCAAGAAATTTTGCAGTCCAGGATGAAGAATACTTAGATCTTCAAGTTCAACAATTGGAGTCTACAACAAGTACATTACAAAAAGTGATTCCCGGTTTCAGTTTGCCCCCACAATTCAACAAATTGGGGAATTTAGATTTCAACGGTAGATTCAGTGGCTTCTTCACTGATTTTGTCGCATACGGCAGTATGGATACTGATTTAGGTCGAGTCAATCTGGACATGAATATTAGCGGTTTAGGGAGTAGGGATCAGGCAGAATATTCTGGAGAAATGTCAATAGAAGACTTTAATCTTCGATCTTGGACAGGAAGTAATGACTTTAACCGGGCTCAACTCTATGCAAAAGTTGAACAAGGTAAAGGGCTTACATTGCAATCCGTAAATGCTCAACTTTCAGGTAATATCGAGTACTTGGAATTCAAGGGTTATTCTTATGAAAACGTGGATTTGACCGGCAATCTCTCCAAATCACTTTTTGATGGGAGCATGAGTATTGAAGACTTGAATGCCGATTTTCATTTTACCGGAACTATTGATTTTGAACATGAAGAGCCCAGCTACGATTTCGAAGCGGAAATAAGACGTTTAGATCTGGCTGCTTTAAACATTAGTGAACAGCCACTCGAAATATCCGGTATTGTGGATATCGATTTGGTAGGGAGTGAAATCAATGAAATTTACGGAGAAGCATACATTTCCGATCTCTTTGTCAAGGGGGTTGTGGACAAACCGTTCTATCTGGACACAGTGGCTATCCAGAGCTTAGAGTTAGATGAGCGACGAAAAAAGATCAACCTGAACTCGGAAGCTGTCGACGTAATTCTAGAAGGAGAATTTGAATTGACCAGTCTTTTCAATGAAGTGAAGGCACACCTCAAAAAAAATCATCCTGCTTTTACTAAAGCCATCAATTTGAACATTAACGATACAATACCTTCAGTTCAGTCTTTTGCTTACGACATTGATGTAAAAAATTTTACAGAAATAGGAGAAGTATTTTTTCCTGACCTGCCTGAAATTATGAATACCAAGGTTAGTGGATATTTTGATAATATCGAAGATTCGCTTTCTGTAGATCTAAAAATGCCGGTTTTTGTTTCAGGCAACACAAGGATAGACAATATTGATTTAGAATTTAATTCTGTCCTGGATGATGGCTTCCTCAATGTTTATTTTGATTCACTCGCAACGAATGGTAAAAAAAGAATTTCGGCATTATCTATAGGAGGAGAGGTTCACTTGGATACGCTCATAATGGAGCTTAATACTTTGGAAGATGATGATTTCAATGTCAATTTTGTGCTGGCTAAAATCTCAGACGAATTTAACTTGAAATTATTACCCGAAGATCTCAGGATAATGGGTAACAGTTGGGTGGTCAATGAAAACAACGAGATTCTTTTCAGTAATGAAGTGCTCGATATCAAGGATATTGTTTTATCAGAAGGAGATAATACAGTGAGAATTCAACAGGTTGGAACATCCGGAATCGAGATCAGTCTGGATCAATTTAGCGCAAGTGTTATTGATGATTTATGGGACTATGAACCTTTGGATTTCGATGGTGACTATAAACTCTCAGTTGGACTACAAGATGCCTTCAGTGGTAAAGGTTTGTATGCACTTCTCTACATGGATACACTCTATATCAACAATGAAGACTGGGGGTCGCTTGCAGTTAATGTCTCTTCTGAAGATTTGAAATCAGCCTATGATATTGATCTTTTGTTGGAACGGGATGATAGGAAAATTAGTACTTCAGGGTTGTTTTTTACGCAAAATGTGAGCACCATGACACACAACGGGCAGCCCACAGAATATCTAGATTTTGATATTGATATTGATGAGCTTCCATTAAAGACAGTGGAGTATTTCATTCCACATATTTTTAGCAATTCCAAAGGAGAAATGGATTTGGATGCAAACCTTTCCGGAATACCGGCTAACATGGCTATGAGAGGAAGCTCAGTGATCAAAGAAGGTGCGCTCAAGGTAAATTATTTGAATACTACCTATTCTTTTGATGAACTAAATATTGACATCATACCAGGGTATTTTGATTTCTCGGACAATAGTATCACTGATGAGTTAGGCAATCCGGCATTGATGGCTGGCGGAATTGGTCATGAAGTATTCAAAGATTTCTACTACGACTTTTCCTTGTTTAGCAATAAAATGCTGGCATTCAACACAGAAAAAGGAGATAATGATGTCTTCTATGGGAGAGGGATCGGAAGAGTTAATGGTAGCCTAAAGGGACCCTTTAAGCGGCCAGAAATGATCATCAATGCCACTTCGCTTCCAGGCAGTACTGTATATGTTCCTTTGGAAGACTCTGGAGAAGTAGGTGAGTTGGATTATATCGTTTTCGTTAGTGAGGATGATATCCAAGAAGAAGAGGCTGATATTCTAAGAGATCTCAAAGGAATGAACATCGAGGTTAATTTAACTATCACGGATGATACAAAGACATATCTCATATTTGATGAAAGAGCAGGAGATGTAATCGAATCAAAGGGCAATGCAAATCTAAAGTTCGGAATTACTCGAACGGGTGAATTTACCATGAATGGGAAGTATACTATTGTTGAGGGAGAATACCTTTTCACATTGCTCAATATCATCAATAAACCATTTGTTGTAAAACCTGGAGGAGTGATCAGTTGGACAGGAGATCCGTATGGTGCTGAATTAGATCTATCAGCAGAATATGCAAAATTAAGTACATCACCAGCAAACTTCATCTATGAATATGTAGCTACCCAACCGGAATTACTTACCGAGGCCAAACAATCCACTGATGTAGTTCTTGAGATGATTCTCAAAGGACAATTGTTGTCACCGGATATTGATTTTAATATTGATTTTCCCCGGCTAGATGGACAACTTCGAAACTATGCTGATAGCAAACTGAGGGTTTTGAGTCAGGATGAAAATGAATTGAACCGTCAGGTTTTTGGGCTCATTGTAGTAGGTGGTTTTTTGCCTAGTGACAATGCCGGGACCATTCAAGATGCGCAGATACTGACAGGGCTGAATACCTTAAGTGAATTGCTTTCCAACCAGTTTTCACTTTATATTACGCAATTTCTATCTACCGCTTTTGAAGATGTTGGATTCATATCAGGAGTTGATTTTGATATTTCTTACAATATTTATCAGAATGCTGACTTGGATGTTACTGATGGAAGTGCTGTCACTAATGGAAGTGAACTTCAGTTCAGATTAAAGAATAATTTGTTCAATGACAGGTTGCAGGTCGACTTGGGTGGTAACTATATCAGTTCTGATGCGCTGGGTGATGAGTTTTTTGCTGGAGCTTTTGCTGTGGAATATGTTCTGACGGATGACAGAAGGCTGAAAATTCGTTTCTATCAGAGAACAGAAAATGCCCTCGAAGGACGGAAAAATATCGCCGGAATTGGTTTAAGTTATCAAAAAGAATTTGACAGATTCAGTGAGTTTCTTGGAGGAATGAAAAATACTGCGGATAAAGTGGCTCAGGACGCCAGTTCTCAACCAGGCAGCAGATAGAAACTATCTTTTCCACATAAAAATCAAACCGAGAAGACAGATAAATGCGCATACTATAAAGAAGTGTGCAAACAATTGAGGGTTGTCATCATAGAACCAGGCCGATAACAACGCTCCCAGGCCAATACCAGCTTCGAGGGCGATATATACCGTTGCAAAGGCCCTTCCTCTATGATTTGGATCACTAAGATCGGTGGCCCATGCAAATATGGCGGGACCAATTAACCCATACCCAATGCCTACAAATCCTGAGAAAAGGAGAAGAGTAGATGGACTCCAGGAATAGCCGAACATGAGGAGGCTCAACATCATGATCAGTGTGCCCCATTTAATTACAATGGTTCGACCATAGATATCAGCCAATCTTCCTCCGATCAACCGACTGGCTACGATCATTGCGGTAAAACTAGTCATATAGAGTCCTTTATTTGTCATACCCAAATGGACTGTTTGATCTGGAACAATGGTCAGCATCCCACCAAAGGCAAAATAAGTGAGCAGAGTAATTATCGCAGGGGCAATCGCTGAGCTATCAATGATTTCTGTTTTTTTCAGAATTAAAAGACTCCTAGTAAAAGGCCGTGTCTTAGGCAATGTCTCTTTTAGTGTTAATAGGATCAGAACGGATAGAAGCGCCACAAATGATGAGCTATAAAACATAAAATCAATATTGTATTGATTTGTGAGCCAACTTCCAATTGGGGGTGCAATAGAACCACCGGCATTCATGCACATGCCCATGATACCCATCGCTTCGCCTCTCCTATGTTCAGGAACTATATCGGCAACATACGCAATATTAGCAGTTGGCTTGAAGCCAGTGGAAAATCCATGAACAAATCTCAGCGCAAGAAAACCAAAGACACTTGAGATTAAAGGGTAGAACAGACTGCATACAACGCATACTAATGTGCCGATAATGAGTACAGGTCTTCTTCCTATTGTATCTGTCAACTTTCCGCTGAAAGGTCGTGACAAGCCTGCAGTTAATGTAAACAGAGAAATAATCAAACCCTTATACTCACCACCACCTAAACTAGCCAGGTATGAAGGAAGTTCAGGAATTATCATTGCGAAGCTTGCTGCAAAAAGAAAATGGCTAGCGCTAAGAAGTAGAAATGTAGGTGTATACAGCTTGGGACTGTTATCCATTACCTTTTAGTATTTCGGCAATGATGTCATTCACAGTATGTGCATGTTCATATACAGCAATATGGGTTCCTCCGGGAATTACCTTTGAAGGGTAATCTTTCCAAACCTTAACCAAACTATCTTTGTCGCCAATGATGGAATGTATTTCTGGTTTGTGCAACAGATTGGGTTGATATTCATCTATCATCCTTACAGACCACCTCAAATATCTTGGACTGTGATCTCCCATCATTGCTAACAATTTGGCTACAGGTACCGCAGATCGAATTGCATAAGCTCGCCTAACTATCCTTCGAACAGCAGATAATTCAATATCTGGAATAAATTTATAAGGTTTGGCTTTTAACAGTGTCCGTATTGGAAAGGTTAAATCATGTTTATTTCGGAAAGAAGAAATAAGCAAAACTTTCTTTGACTGAAAATGATTGGACAGCTCCAGAGCAACAAGTCCTCCAAATGACATTCCTACAAATATTGGATTGGGATGTAATACTTGCTCAAGGAGCCGCGCACTATAAGATCTCAGAGATTCTATGTCAGAAATAGGTTCAATCCAATCAATATAGTGCTTCTGAAAACCTTGTGGGACAGCAGTTTTTTCAAAAATCGTTCGTGTGGTTCCAAGGCCGGGAATAAAATATATAGGTTGGATAGCATTCACACCTTCTCTGGTTTCTATGCAGGGACTACATTTCCATATATTTCCATACGCTGACTTTCTACCTGCTTATCTTCAATGTATTCGTCATATTCCATCAATTTATCGATGAACCCGAATGGTCCAATTTCGATGATCCTGTTGGCCACAGTTTGAATTATGGTATGGTCATGAGATGTAATGATCAGATTGCCCGAAAATGCATTGAGTGAATTGTTCAATGCCGTAATTGATTCAAGATCAAGATGATTGGTGGGTTCATCCAAGAGGAGGAAATTTCCTGCGGTTAACATCATTCTGGAAATCATACATCTTACTTTCTCGCCACCGGAGAGCACATTGGACTTTTTGAAAACCTCTTCTCCGGAGAACAGCATTTTTCCCAGAAATCCTCGTACATAGTCTTCATCCTTGTTACTTGAATACTGCCTGAGCCAATCCACAAGGTTAAGGTCTGCCGTAAAGAAATGATCATTATGATTAGGGAGATATGCCTTAGTAACAGTTTTACCCCATTCAATACTCCCTGAGTCCGCTTTCTCTTTTTCATCCAATATTTGGTAGAAGGCAGTAGTAGCAAGACTATTTTGGCTTAACAAGGCAATTTTATCCCCTCTGTTGACTTCTATTTCCAGGTTTTTGAATAATGGCTGTCCATCTAATGTTTTGCTCAGGTTCTTTATAGACAACATCTGCTTTCCTACCTCTCTTTCAGGTTGAAGGATGATGCCAGGATATTTTCTTGATGAAGGTTGAATATCTTCAACATTTATTTTGGCGAGCATTTTTCTTCTGGCAGTGGCTTGTCTGGACTTGGAGGCATTGGCACTAAATCTATCAATGAATGCCTGTAGCTCTTTTCTCTTGTCTTCAGCCTTTTTGTTGGCAGAAGAACGTTGTCTTAGAGCTAACTGACTGGATTCGTACCAAAAGGTATAATTACCGGTGTAAAGTTTGATTTTTCCAAAATCAATGTCTGCCACATGTGTGCAGACCGTATCCAGGAAATGCCTATCGTGAGATACGACGATAACCGTATTCTTGAAATCGAGTAAAAAGTCTTCCAGCCAGGTAATGGTCCCGAGATCCAAATCATTGGTAGGCTCATCCAGGATAAGAATATCTGGATTGCCAAATAGAGCCTGTGCCAATAACACCCTCACTTTTTGATTCCCGTCGAGGTCCTTGATCAATTTGTAATGATCTGCTTCTTTGATTCCAATTCCGCTCAATAAAGATGCGGCATCTGATTCTGCATTCCACCCATCCATTTCAGCAAACTCTGCTTCAAGTTCAGAGGCTTTTATTCCATCTTCTTCGGTGAAATCAGGTTTTGCATATATGGCATCTTTCGCCTGCATGAGCTTCCATAAGTGTTCATGCCCCATTAGCACAGTATCAAGGACTGTACAGTCATTATATGCGTTGTGATCCTGCTTGAGGACTGCCAGTCGTTTTCCCGATTCAACGGATACGGTGCCTTGATTAGCATCTATTTCACCCGAAAGAATTTTCATAAAGGTCGACTTGCCTGCGCCATTGGCACCTATGACGCCATAGCAATTACCTTGGCTAAAGGTGACATTAACTTCATCAAAAAGGACACGTCTGCCATATTGAAGGGAAACATTCTGTACGGAAATCATATTTGCTCGTAATTTTAAGGCCGCAAAGGTATGCTTTTATAAACGATCTATGATTGCTTGCGGTTTAACTTTATAATTAAGTGAAATTACAATGGCGAAATACAGAATGCTAGCCCCGGAAGAGCTTCAATCACTAGAAAAAGAATTTATTGAGTTCTTGATTCTCAATGGAATCACTAGCGAAGATTGGGAGGATTTGAAATCTAAAGATCAAAAGGCTTATATAGGCATAATTGAATCCTTTTCAGATGTTGTATTTGAAAAGATTTTGAGGAAAACCAGGTTTCTAGAATTCAGAGATAAGAAGGACATTTATTGTATACAATGTCTCGAAAAAAAAATGATCCTAGTAGGTGTCAAGTCTGATGGAAATATTGATTTTGAACAATCAGGGATTGAAAACATTATCAATTCAGGCCTCAAAACTTATATAACTGAAAAAAGCTATAAAGGTGACAGACAGTTGGAAATCTTTCAAATGTTGCAAAATGGGTATCAAATATCTGGTGGTGACTTATATAAAAAACTTTCAGTGGCATCATTATAAGGAGGCTTACTTTCGTATTTTTGAACCTAACCTATCTCCAATTTCATTTCACTTCCAAATAAAAAGTTTACGATGTTTCGGACCTTAAGAATTCTATTTCTCTGGATGATATCTATTTCCTTTGCTCACGGACAGGCGGCAGACATGGCTTCAATGGAGATCAGTGTAGAGGAAGATACTAGGGCAATCATAGATGCTCATATTTCCAAGTATATTGCAGAAGGTAAACTTCCGGGAGGTGTCTTTATGGCTGCCAAAGATGGTCATGTCATATTTCAAAAAGCGATAGGCAATAATAAAGAAGGAGATCCTTACGAAATAGATGATATCTTCCGTATTGCCTCCATGACTAAAGCCATCACCTCCGTGGCTATTATGCAGTTATATGAACAAGGCAAAATTGAACTGGATGAAGAGGTTTCCAAGTATATTCCTGCTTTTACTAATGTTGCGGTGCTTGATGAATTCAATTCTGTCGACTCTTCGTTTACGACCGTTCCATTAAATACACCACTGACAATAAGAAATCTGTTGAGTCACACATCCGGGATATACTATGGAGATTTTAGCCAGAGGGATCTACAAATGATTTCTGCCAAATTAGGATTGTTGGGAATAGGGCTTGCCGGAGAGGGAACGACCGAAGATATGGTCAATCATATCGCCAGACAACCACTGGCGCATCAACCTGGGGCAAAATGGACCTATGGTCTTAATATGGAAGTCCTCGGGCGCATTGTACACATCGTATCCGGTCAAAACCTTGCCGAATACTTTAGGAAAAATATTCTGGATCCGTTGGATATGGAGGATACATGGTTCTATCTGCCAGGAGCTAAGCACGACAGATTAACTGAAGTCTATGCACCGGTTGGTCCAGCACAAATGATGATCGTTCCAATACCCATGATGAAGTACCCTACTTGGCCAAATAGAGACTATTATGCGGGTGGAGGTGGACTTTCCGGAACAGCAAGTGACTATTTAGATTTTACGCAAGCTCTGGTAAACGGTGGTCAGCTTAACGGTAATAGGATCCTGAAAGAAGAAACGGTAGATTTAATGGCTTCCGATCAATTGGACCTGATTGGAGTAAAGGAAAAGGGATGGGTTGCCTCAAACAACCATGGATTCTCCTTAGGGTTTCGGGTCTTAAACGAAAATTCTTTAGACGATGTCCCATTCTCTCCAGGAACCTACAGCTGGAGCGGTTACTTCAATACTCGATTTTGGATTGACCCTGAACTGGATTTAGTATTTGTTGGTATGACCCAAATCGTTCCTTTTCAGCATAATGAATTTTGGGATGAGTTATATCAGCTTGTTTATCAGTTGGTTGAAGAAGAATAACTAGGACTCTTCATTGTAATAAATCTTGTAATATTTCCTGCCATCAGAATCTTTGCCCCTTTCGATAAGGGAACGGTCGCCATGTATGTAGACATGAAAGTTTTTGTCCAGTTTCAGGACACTGCGATAGACCCGCTTGTTTTTATCGACAGCATTCTGAGAAATATCAAATGCAGTATTTAGAGCTATATTTTTTTGTGCTGAGTAGTTGGTTTTATAATTATCAAAGGCAGATTGTGTGTCGGATTTTTCAAAAATTTCAGATTTAAATTCATCACAATCGAAATGATCTTTTCCCTTGAAATAATTCATTGATCTATTGAGATAATCTATTTGGTCAGCTTTGGAAACGGTTTCATATTCAGGTAATCGTTTTGTGACAAAGTCTTTGGTTAATTTCAAATAGTGATTGGTATGATGGTATTCGTTGGATACTGCTTCAAGACACAGAAATGCTTCTGACCAGTATTTATTGGCAGAGGCTGAATTTCTTTCATGATTCAAGATTCTGAAACCATCTTCAGCTTCCGTATTTAAGATTAAACATCCTCTATCCAATTTACTGACATTAATACCCTTTTCTCCAACTAGCGAAAGTTGATTATGGCCGGAGATGGGCTTGATATAGTCTTCTTTTAGTTCACTTTTGAATATGCCGATGGCATCGACAACTTCATCCTCGTGCATCATATTTTTGAAATAGGCAAGGAATACCTCTCCTCCAATAAAGTTCGGGTGATCACTTGTATCATATAGCCTTTCGGCAACTGCAATTCCAGCTTGGTGAAAATTTTCTGGGGATTTGAAGATGTCTTTTAGGATAGTTGCCAGATTTTCCGGGTCTGTACTCATCTTAAAAATCCGGTCATCGATCATGTTGTCGATGAAGTATTTCCACAATAATTGCTCTAATTCTTCACTGAGTATAGGATGTTCCTGGGAGGATAGAATTAAATCTTCTCCCTTGTATTTGTTGCCTACGTGATGAACTGATAATCTAGTTAGTTGAGCTTCAAAGGGATTCATAGATTGAAAAAATTAGGTTTGAGTATTTTCGGAATCTGAGCCCAAAGATGAGCTATCAAATCCCAATTCAAAAAGCATCCTCTGAAATTCTGAATGAATCCGAGCTGATATTTGCGTTACAGATTTGTCCCTCGGATGTTCAAAAGACAAATTTGACGCATGCAATAACATGGTCGTCATATTGAAGGTTTCTTTGAAGAATCTATTCTGCTTATTACATCCATGCGGACGATCACCAATGATAGGGTGCATGATATGAGCCATGTGTTTGCGTATCTGATGCATTCTTCCCGTGATGGGGTGGATCTTTATGAGACTATAGCGCGAAGTAGCAAAAGTGCCGCTGGATTTTGAAATTTCAGTTCTGTTAAGCGTTGTGAAATTTGTTAGTGAGGGTTGCATCATGCCTTTGAAGTTCTTAAGAGGATAATCTATAGATTCTTTGTTATTAGTGTACCCTCGGACAATAGCCAAATATTGCTTTTGGACAAGTCTTTTTGAAAATGCCTGTTGCATCAGTGAATTGGTTGACTTATCCTTTGCGAACAAAAGGATACCACTTGTTTTTCTATCTAATCTATGCACGGGATAGAGTCTTTGTCCAATCTGATTTCTTGCTATCTGAAGTGCAAATTCTTGCGCATCTTTGGCTATATTGGATTTGTGGACCAACAGACCATGTGGTTTATTTATCGCTACCAAGAATTCATCTTCATATAGTATTTCTAACTGTTTTGACTGCTTTCTTTCCAATTGATCTTATCTAAAGAATGAATAAATCTATCTTCACTATTTTCTAGACAGATAATTAAAGTTACATATGAAAAATAGATCCACTAAGCTGGTATTCTTTTTAGTGATCGGCCTACAAGTTGTCATGCAATCACAAGATACTTATTTCCCGGATCGCGGCATTTGGGAAGAACAATCACCACAATCACAAGATGTTAATGCCGAATTGCTGAATATTGCACTTGCCTATGCTGACACCAGTGAATATGTCGAATCCAGAGACTTGAGAGTTGCCATTCTAAAGGGATTCAGAAGAGAACCATTTCATCAATTGTTAGGTCCGACCAAGAAACGAGGAGGTCCGGCAGGTTTGATTATTAAAAACGGTTATGTCATTGCTAAATGGGGAGACCTCGATCGTGTGGACATGACTTTTTCGGTTACCAAAAGTTATTTAAGTACCGTCGCCGGATTGGCCGTTGATCACAACCTTATCCAAAGTGTTAATGAACCGGTTAGAAAATATGTCTGGGACGGGAAATTTGATGGAGAACATAATGCAAAGATCAGTTGGCAAGACTTATTAAATCAATCATCAGATTGGTCAGGTCAGTTGTGGGGTGGTAATGATTGGGCGGATAGACCACCGCGTGAAGGTGGATTAGATGACTGGAAATTCCGGGACTTAGATGTTCCCGGAGAAGTGTATGAGTATAATGATGTGAGGGTCAATTTATTAGCCTATAGCCTCCTTCAGGTTTGGCGAGAACCACTTCCTAAAGTGCTCAGAAAATATATTATGGATCCAATTAGTGCCTCAACAACCTGGAGGTGGTATGGTTATGAGAACAGTTACACTAATATAGATGGAGTAATGGTCCAGTCTGTTAGCGGAGGCGGACATTCTGGTGGAGGGATATTCATTAATACTTGGGATCACGCAAGATTTGGATATTTATTCCTGAGAAATGGAAAATGGAAAAATCAGCAATTGATCTCGACCAACTGGATCCGCGAAGCGACCACTTCAAGTTTGTCGAATCCATCTTATGGTTATATGTGGTGGTTGAATAAAGGAAATCGTAAAAATGACAATCTCCCGGAATCAAATTTTTATGCATCCGGATTTGGAGGTAATTATGTCATTATAGATAGGCAAAATGATATGGTAATCGTAGCAAGATGGCTTAGTCCACCCCGGTTGAATACCTTTCTGGAGAAAGTATATGCGGCTTTAGAAGAATAGCAATTTCAAATAATATATAACGATCATAAGGGCTTGCTGTCTTTCAACAAGCCCTTAAATTGGGAATATCCAGCTAACTAATTTTCATTCTTTTTATGGACGTCAATATGATTGGTTTGAGCTGTTCTACAGCCTCTTTAAGCAAATCCTCAGTCTGTGGATATGGAACCGGAAGGTTACCGATTTTATTTTGTGACTCAGAAGATAGTGCTTCTCTTTCACCTCTAAATGTGGCAGCATAATTTTCAAAGACGGCCTCTGCCTGTATAGGTCTTGTGCTGATGATTCGATCTCCATACATGTCAAAATACTCAACATTTCCAGATATACCCACTGCTTTGAATTGATAGATTTCTTCGATTGTAGCACTGATGAACTTTGTTTTATTCACTTTGATGTCATTGCCTAGACTGTCTTTCATGACGTTGCCGTTGGTATCCAATACATATTCAAAACCATCAGGAACTTCCTTTGTGTCTTGGTAAGTGTTTAGACTATTGGATTCAGGTGAGACATCAAGATCTAGGAGGTTAATGCGGATCTTATAATCAAATGCAATGTCTGGTGTTTCTTTTATATAGTATCTGTGAAACAGATCATTTAATTGCTCAACTTCAAAATCCATCACTCTGCGGGCAATATTCCTTGGAAAGATACCACCAGAAACATTAGCTACTCTTACAAGGATATGATCTGTTCCTAAGGTGATAGCTTCCCTTTTTAATTGATCCTTATCCTTATATCTTTCAAAAAAGGAATCAAGTAAAACCAGGTCATTGTATGCTCTTCGTGCGGCTATTTTATCACCAATTCGCGCATTGTTTAGCATTTCGGAAGCATTAGTATATAAATAGTGCCCTGCCCTTTTTCTTGATTCATATTCTTCGACTGAGTAATCACGCATAAGGCCCCGCATATCTAATCCATATGATTCGGCATAGTGTACATAAGGTTGAACCAAGCTTTGTCTTTCGATGATATCATTATAGAGATCATTGATTTCAATCCAACTCGAGGGTCTTTTCGCCTTTTCTAACCTCTTGATTCTGGTAAGACTTTGCTTATGAGCAATCGAGAATGCCTCGTAAAGTAATTCTGCATGTTTTACCTTAACCCTTTTACGGGCCCCACGCATTTTTTTTATGGTTTTGGCAATAGAGGCATCATAGTCTTCGACCTTCAGCAGATGTTTAGGACCACTGCACCCAATAAGACTCAGGGTTATTAGCACCGATAAAATGTAGAGGATCTTCGTTTTCATAATCAATTGATTTTAAGGTTGATCAATAGGTGTACAATTAAATCTATCAGCAATATTGTGCCTTGTCAATCGATTTGATTTCATTTAGAAAAACATTAATATCAACTGTTAAAAGACCATTAACCCGCGATCGCATTTAACACTTTTTGATAGTTAGAAGAATTAAAAATCTAGCTTTGCGTATTCGATTTATTAATACCAAATCAATTCGGCATAGTGGAGATATTTAAATTTGGTGGCGCCTCAATTCTTGATAAAGATTCCATCAAGAATGTCGCGGATATCATTCAGACGAATTCCGGTAATCGACTCTTAGTAGTAGTTTCCGCAAAGGGTAAAACAACCAATAAGCTTGAAGAAGCACTTGCACATTTAAGGAATAATAACTTGTCCCAAGCTAAATCAAAGCTTGATGACATTGTTGATGAACACTTACAACTGGGTAGGGATTTGGGAATCACTTCAACAGCGTTTATAGCAGATATTCAAAATTTAAGAAGCGAAGCAGACCTTGCTTTACAAATGCAATCTCAATCCAATTTGGAGCTATATGATCGGATTGTATCTTTTGGTGAATTACTCTCGACAAAGGTGATTTATCATTATTTGATCTCAACAGAAAGTGTTGGCGCTGAATGGTTGGATATCAGATCCATTCTGAAAACCGATAATAATCATACAGAGGCCAAAGTACTGTGGAAAGAAACAAAAGTGCTTCTGGACAAGAAGTTAAATCTTATGAATGACGATGTTGTGATCATTACTCAAGGATTTATTGGATCAACACTTGAAGGAAAGAACACAACTTTAGGACGAGAAGGGTCGGATTATTCAGCTTCGATACTAGCGTATTTATTAGACCTCGATAAGGTGACCATATGGAAGGATGTTCCAGGCATCCTGACTGCAGATCCAAGATTATTTGACAATGTAAATCTCATTCCCAAAATATCTTACAAAGAGGCTATAGAAATGACTTATTATGGGGCTAAGGTGATTCATCCGAAAACGATCAAACCACTACAGAATAAGGGAATTCAATTAATAGTCAGATCATTTAGGAATCCAACAGCGGTAGGGACAGTGATCGGGCCTGAGGAAGAAGGAACATTGTATCCTCCTATTGTTGTGGTCGAAAAAGATCAATCTTTGATTCGTTTTAGCACCTTGGATTTTTCCTTTATAGCTGAAGAACATCTTTCTGAAATATTTGATGTTTTCGATAGACATCGAATTAAAGTAAATATGATGCGTAATGGAGCTATTAGTTTTTCGGTTTGTGTAACGAACAAATCTGACAAGGTGCACAATATTATCAACGATCTGGAATCTAAGTATCAGATCAGTGTCGATAATGATCTGGAACTGTTGACGATAAGACAGCCTAAGACTCAGCTCATTGAACATCTCCAGTCAGACAAATTGGTTCTCTTTAAAGAGATTGTTTCAGATACCGTTCGCATGGTAACAAAACCAATTGAGATGATCCGAAGAAAGTCACGGGAGGATTAATGAACAAGGACATGTTTTTTAAAGCGAAGTGTTGTCATTTGATATGGACATTGAATGGGAATGAGATGCATATTCATATCGATTTTGTTGAGAATGATAAGAGTCAGGGTGTCTTGGACTGCAGTAGGCCATAGC